>NZ_ADJN01000057.1:0-93494 GCF_000178095.1 Peptostreptococcus anaerobius 653-L
TTAACCACCCCTTTTATTATAAATTTAATCTTCTACTATGCCTTAACCTTTGAAGGTACGAACTTACCTACTAGTCCAGCTACAGCAACTGGTATTATCCAGAAGAATCCGAATTCTCCACCTGGGAATGCATTTAATTTTGCACCCATTGCCTGGATAGATGCGTTATCTGCTAGTCCTGGAACTGCTGGAAGAGCTGACAATAATCCAAGTACAACTGCAACCCATATAGCAAACTTGAATATATTGTCGTTACTAATCTTGTCATTAAACAATCCAAATATGATGTAAGTAACAACTGCTGGATATACGGTTAGTAGGATTGGCACTGCCATAGATATAATCTTATCTAGTCCTAGATTAGAAACTATAGCTGAGAATATACAAACAACTATAACTGTTCTTTCATATTTAAGTTTACCGCCTGTTATATCTCTGAAGTAGTTACCACAAGCTGAAGTAAGACCTATTGATGTAGTTAGACAGGCAAGAGCAACTATTATTGCTAATATAACCTTACCTGGTCCACCAAGTATAGATTCTGTTATAGATATTATAAGAGCTGATTTACCAACTGTGTCATCAAACATTGGAGATACAGTAGCACCTAAGTATGTAAGACCACCATATACAAATGCTAGACCAGCAACTGCAACAATACCTGCGTATAATGTAGCTTTTACGAGTGAGCCTTGGTCTGTATATCCCTTTGCCTTAACAGAACTGATTACTATACCTGCAAATATACAAGAAGCCATTGCGTCCATCGTCTGATAACCATCATATATACCCTTTACAACAACATTGTCTACTAGTGTTCTCTCTAATGGAGTTCCAAGTGGGCTTATTATACCCTTAACTATTAACACTGCAAGACATATTAGAAGTGCTGGAGTAAGGAACTGTCCAACTATATCTACAACCTTTGAAGGTTTGATTGTTAGGAATAATGTTATAGCAAAGAATATTATTGAAAATACCACTGGGCTAAAACTATCTCCAAACACTGGGTTGATACCAACCTCAAATGTAACAGCTGCTGTTCTAGGTATAGCTAGGAACGGTCCTATACATAGAATTGATGCTGTACCTATTACCAATCCAATCTTCTTACCAGCTCTACTATATAGGGCATCCAAATCTCCTCCCGTCCTAGTCATTGCTATAACACCTAGTAAAGCAAGTCCACCATCTGCAAATAGGAAGGCTATAAATCCTATAAACCACTTCGTACCATCAAGTACACCAAGGTATGGCGGGAAAACAAGGTTACCGGCTCCGAAAAACATTGCAAATAGTGCAAAACCGATAACTACGATGTCTTTCATCTTAATCTTCATTTTTTTAATCCTCCTTAAAAATTTTACATATTTATTAGTACAGTATTAGTATACAATCAATTAACAGTATTGTCAAACAATTCTTTAAATTATATTTTTTAATAACAAAGTAAAAATAAACAATAAAATTTTCATGATAAGGTTTTCTACTTTAATATATTAAGGCCTTGTCGTAAGGTCAATGTATTAGAGCAATAGTTTGAGAATTTTGTCCTTATATATTTAACCCATTTTTTCTGATAATTCTGTCTAAAAAAACGTTTTGTTTAAATTTAATTGGGTGCATACCCAACATTATCCAAATTTAATACAAAAAAAATTTTATTTAGCCTGTTTTTGTCTATTCATTAACACTTATTCTGATTTTTTCCATTAAAGATTTTAATATATTAATCTATTCTCTCAATAATTTCAATCTATTTTCCTGTTTTTATAAATAAAGATAGCCCCATCACACAGTTCAGGGGCTATTTTAAAGTCAAAACCTACTATTTGCTTAATTAATTTATTAAATATATTTTTGGTCCACTAAATTTAAACTATTTGTATATCTTCTCCTAATTTATCGACCTTAACTTTTGTATGGGCTTTGATCTGTCCACTGATTATAGCCTTTGCAAGTTTAGTTTCAAGATTAGAGTTTATGTATCTCTTAAGTGGTCTTGCACCATAGACTGGATCATAGGCTATATCAACTATAAAGTCTTTTGCCTCATCAGTTATCTCAATTTCGATATCCCTCTCTTTAAGCTTTGATTTGATTGACTCAAAGAATATATCTATTATCTTCTTGACCTCTTCCTTCATCAAAGGCTTGAACATTATGATATCGTCGACCCTGTTCAAAAATTCAGGTTTAAACTTAAACTTCATTATATCCATTACACTCTTTTGAACTGACTCATCTATCTTGCCCTTAGACTCCAACAAGATATCGCTACCTATATTTGAAGTCATTATTATAAGAGTATTCTTAAAGTCTACAGTCTTACCCTTGTTGTCAGTTAGCCTACCTTCGTCTAGTATTTGTAGGAACATATTGAATACATCATCATGGGCCTTTTCTATCTCGTCAAATAGGATTACTGAGTATGGCTTTCTCCTAACAGCCTCTGTAAGTTGTCCACCCTCTTCGTATCCTACATATCCTGGAGGTGGTCCAACTAGTCTTGATACACTGTGCTTTTCCATATACTCTGACATATCTAGTCTAATTATGCTGTCCTCTGAATCAAATAACTCTCTTGCTAGGGTCTTGGCAAGTTCTGTCTTACCTACACCTGTTGGACCTAGGAATATAAATGATCCGAGTGGTCTATTCTGGTCACTTAGTCCTGCCCTAGACCTCAATATAGCATCTGATACAGCCCTAACCGGTTCATCCTGACCTATGACTCTTTCATGGAGTTTGTCCTCTAGTCTTAATAGTTTTTCTTTTTCACTTTCAACTAGTTTCTTAATCGGTATACCAGTCCATTTAGATATTATATCAGCAATCTCTTCTTCAGTTACCTCTTGCTTTAATAGGCTGTATTCTTCATTGCTGTCTATATTTTCTTCTATCAGCCTTAACTCTTCCTCTAACTTAGGTATTTTACCATACTTCAACTCTGCAGCCTTGTTAAAATCACCCTCTCTTTCATACTTCTCAGCAAGGGCTTTAGCGTCATCTAGGTCCTGCTTGATGTCCTTGGCTCCTGTCAACCTAGACTTCTCCTTTTCGTATTTTGCAGTCATATCGTCATTTTCTTCTCTTAAAGTGACCAATTCTTTTTCAAGTTCTTCAAGTCTAGCCTTTGACTTGTCATCATTCTCTAACTTTAGGGCTTCTCTTTCTGTCTCTAATGTAAATAACCTTCTTCTTACAATATCAAGCTCAGTAGGTAATGAGTCTATCTCTGTTCTAATCATGGCACCAGCTTCGTCTATAAGGTCTATAGCCTTGTCAGGTAAGAACCTATCCTGTATATACCTATCTGATAACTTAGCAGCTGCAACTATCGCATTGTCATGTATTCTAATACCATGATGGATTTCAAATTTTTCCTTAAGACCTCTAAGTATAGATATTGTATCCTCTACACTCGGTTCGTCTACTATAACTGGTTGGAACCTTCTTTCAAGGGCCTTGTCTTTTTCTATATACTTTCTATATTCGTCAAATGTAGTTGCTCCTATACAATTTAGTTCCCCTCTTGCAAGCATTGGTTTTATTAGGTTACCTGCATCCACAGATCCTTCAGTCTTACCAGCACCTACAATTGTATGTATCTCGTCTATAAATAGTATTATCTTACCTTCAGACGCCTCTACTTCTTTAAGGACTGCCTTTAACCTCTCTTCAAACTCTCCCCTGTACTTGGCTCCTGCTATCAAAGAACCCATATCTAGAGAAAATACAATCTTATCCTTTAATCCCTCTGGAACATCGCCCTTTACAATTCTCTGGGCTAGACCCTCAACAATGGCTGTCTTACCAACACCTGGTTCACCAATAAGTACAGGGTTGTTCTTTGTTCTTCTGGATAATATTCTTATGGCTCTTCTAATCTCGTCATCCCTACCTATAACTGGGTCTAACTTGTTGTTCATAGCCCTCTTGACTAGGTTGGTACCGTATTTTGATAGGGCATCATATGTGCCCTCAGGGTCTTGACTATCAACCCTTTGGTTACCCCTGATTTCATGTAAAACAGCCAAGAAAGACTGCTTGTCTATCCTATATTTTTTTAATATTTTTCCTACATTTGATGTCGATAATCCCTTTGAAGATTCAAGATTTATCATAGCCAAGAAAAGATGCTCGACACTGATATATGAATCCTTGAATTCACCTGATATTTTCTCTGCCTCTATAAGGATCTTGTTTATCTTAACACTAGCTGTTACATTTACACCATCACCTGTAACCTTAGGTAATTTTGAGACTTCATCATCTATATCATTCTGGATACTAGTTCTGTCTATTCCCATCTTATCTATTATACTACCTATTAGCCCATCCTCCTGGACCATCAAGGCTGACAGTAGATGAATTGGCTCTAACTGTTGGTTGTTATTGCTTACTGCTATGTTAAAGGCTTCGTTTAAAGCATTTTGTACTCTTAATGTCATTTTATCTGCGTTCATTTATTCATTCCTCCTAATAATTATTGACCTACTAAGGTCTAACAAACTGTCTATTAGAGACTCTCCTATAGACGAATTGTACATGAGATTTAGGTCTATACTCTCATCCAAATTTGTGAATTTTACCTTATCTTGGTTTATAGGACAAAATACCAAGTCCTTGTCTATAAGCACTTTTTGACCTATGCCTACATTACTACACATATTCAAAAACTCTTGTCTATAGGATAAGACATATGCTCTTTTAATATCACTGTAGCTATAATCCAAGACAGAATTATAAAGATCTTGTAGCCATGTGTTTAGCTGCCTATACTTTTCTTGATCTTCATAAATTGATATTTCCTCATATACATAACCGCCAAACAAGGGATGGACATTGTCCCTCAATCTTCTAATATATTTGTAGGGTAGGCTAATATCTATTGTCCAATATATATGATTTGCCCTATTGAGACTTATTTTAGTGTCTATTTCAGCCTTATTCTTCCTTGTCAAATCTGCATTAGCCCTAGCATCCAAATCCACATTGTTCTTAGTGTCCAACAAAGAGCATACGAAATCGTCAATACTTATAGTCATTAGATTTTTTTCGAACAGTTCGTCAAACCACTTCATTATATTTCTATCTAAGTTTATGGACATCTACATCACTCTCCTTCCCTCAATTTATCTTCTATTTTGTTGTAGTCTTTAATCAATTTATCTCTTTCATATTTTGACCCCCTATATGACACCAGGGGATTTATCATATACACTCCATTTCTTTCCTTCTTCATAAAATCACCCTTTCTAAATTCAGTGATTGCCAGTGAAAGGCTCGTCTTTGGATAATCTAGGTCTTTTGCCAAATCTTCAAGTCTGGCATTGATCTTATTGTTTTTGTCCATCATTTCTATCATCCTAAAAGGTATCAAGGCCTTTTTAGAATATATTTTATCTACTGATTTGATAAAATTTGAGGGGGATATATTCAAAAACCTTTCATTTTTCTTCCTAATTGTAACTTGCTGACTCTTAGTTTCTTCTATATCGTTCAATATTCTTTGAGTATTCTCAATCTTAAACATATGTACCCCCTTTCTAATGCTTATCTTACTGATATAGTAAGCCTAATTTTATATCGTGTCAAGACAAACAAAGTATATTGTTTAGCAAAATGCTAAATTTTTATTATGCATTATATATAATTTTTATTTTTGCTATAGCTTATAATACTAGGTCTATGCTATATTTTTAAAAAAATAATAATATTTTTTATCTATCTTCTAAAAATACCAAGATTTAAGCTATACATATGTTTTTTATGCTATAATTTTATAGTAAATATATAGGTTGTATACCATAAATCTTCAATAAGACTCTTATCATGACCTATAGGATTACTCAATTAGATTTAATTATAAGAATGGATGTGAGTATATGCTTAATAAAAGTGATAATAATAGAAAAAAGTTAATTTCAATATTGGGTTCAACTGGCTCAATCGGTACTCAAACACTCGATGTTGTAAGAAAAAAACCAGACTTGTTTGAGGTTGAAGGTATATCCACAAATAAAAACCTAGACCTTTTTATAGATCAAATAAAGGAGTTTAGACCATCTATAGCAACTATTTTCGACAAGGATGCCTATGAAAGGTTCCAAGTTATAAAGACCATAGACCAGGACCTAATAGGTATAGAGGTCTACCAAGGTCTTGAAGGACTGATTAAAATAGCATCTTCAAAATCTATAGATACGCTTGTAACTGCTGTAGTAGGAATGATAGGTCTAGTACCTACAATGGAAGCTATCAAAAACTCTACAGATATAGCTTTGGCAAACAAGGAAACATTGGTTACAGCAGGTAAACTAGTCATGGAAGCCGCAAAGAAGTATGGTTCTAAAATACTTCCAGTTGACTCAGAACACAGTGCCATTTTCCAATGCCTAAATGGTGAAGAAAACAATAAAATTGATAAAATTCTTTTAACTGCATCAGGTGGTCCTTTTAGGGGTAAATCAAAAGAAGACCTTATAAATGTCAAAAAAGAAGATGCCCTTAAACACCCAAATTGGACAATGGGACAAAAAATAACTATAGACTCTTCTACCCTTATGAATAAAGGTTTAGAAGTTATAGAAGCAAGGTGGTTATTTGATGTAGATGCCAAGGACATAGTTGTACACGTCCACCCTCAGAGTATAGTCCACTCAATGGTTCAATTCAAAGACTCAAGTGTTATTGCCCAACTAGGTTGCCCTGATATGAGAGTTCCTATCCAGTATGCACTTACCTATCCAAATAGGTTGGATAGCGATTTTGAAAGACTTGACTTATTTGAAGTGGCAAGCCTGAGCTTTGAAAAGCCAGACCTTGAAGTATTCCCTTGCCTGAGACTGGCCTATGAAGCCCTAGAACATGGTGGTACTGATTGCGCAGTCCTAAACTCTGCCAACGAGGTGCTTGTTGATATGTTCCTAAAAGACAAAATCGGCTACTACGATATACCTAAGTATATTGATATGGCAATCAAAAGCCACAAATATATAGCTAATCCAAGTCTAGAAGATATCTTAGATATAGACCTATGGACTAGAGTCTATCTAAATGGTATACTAGCATAATAACAAATATAAATAATTTAAAAATTGAGGAAGGTGAAATATGAACATACTAGTAGCACTCTTAGTTTTTGGATTTATAGTATTTTTCCACGAACTAGGACACTTTTACTTCGCTAAAAGAGCTGGAGTAACAATACACGAATTCTCTATAGGCATGGGGCCTACAATATATGAGAAAGAAAAAGAAGGAATAAAATACTCTCTTAGACTACTTCCTATAGGTGGTTTCGTAGCTATGGAGGGTGAAGACGAAGAATCAGATGACCCAAATTCTTTTGAAAAGAAAACAATCGTAGAAAGGCTCAAGACTATACTGGCAGGACCGATAGCCAATATTGTTCTTTGTATACTGCTACTCCTACCTGTGTATGCTGTCATGGGTACTCCATCTAACTATGTTGATCAAGTACCTAAAAATATGCCAGCCTATACTAGTGGTATAAGAAAGGATGACCAGATTATAAGCCTTGATGGCAAGAAGGTTGACTCATTCGAAGACTTGACAAAGATTGTCAACCAATCAAAGGGAAAGGAAATGAAACTTGAATACAAGAGAAATCAGAAATTGATGTCTACAAATATCAAGCCTATTTCAACCCAGGGAAGATACCAAATAGGTGTCACTTCTCAATACAAAAAGAACAATCCTCTTGCCATAGTAAAGTACTCTTTCACTACTACCTATAGTGTTGGAAAGGGTATGTTAGAATTTTTATGGAAGCTTGTAACCGGACAGTTGTCTAATAAAATAGTAGACTCGCTATCAGGTCCTGTAGGTGTAATAAATATGGTATCAAATGCCGCCACAAATGGTTTTGTCAATGTATTGTACTTGACTGCCATAATAAGTTTAAACATAGGCATCATGAACCTACTCCCTATACCAGCCCTAGACGGTTGGAGAATCTTGATACTCCTACTTGAGGCCCTTAGGAAGGGTAAAAAACTTCCAGCCAAGGTAGAAGGATACATAAATGCAGGTGGACTTGTCTTCCTACTTAGCTTTATGCTATTTATAACATACAAGGATATTTTAAGGATATTCTTTAAATAAAAAAAATTGGTCATCTATAGATAACTTGGGTATATTACTTATTGTTGTCGTATAGATGACCAAATTTTTATCAAGATATATATGTAATTATAGAAAGGAATATGTTATGACATATAAAAGAAGGAAAACTAGAGTTGTAAATATAGGCTCTATTAAAATAGGTGGAGATAATCCAATCGCAGTCCAGTCAATGACTACTAGCGATACAAGAGACCCTCAGGCTACAATAGACCAGATACTAGCCCTTGAGGAAGTAGGATGCGACATAGTGAGAATAGCCGTACCAGACCTAACTGCTGCCAAGGCAATAGGAACTATAAAGGCTGCTACAAATATACCTATAGTTGCAGACATACACTTTAACTATAGACTAGCCCTTGAAGCTGTTGAGCAAGGTATAGACGCAATACGTATCAATCCTGGTAACATTGGTGATATAGATAGGACAAAGGCTGTTGTTGATGCATGTAAAGCCAAAAATATACCTATTAGGATAGGCGTAAATGGCGGTTCACTAGAAAAATCAATACTTGAAAAATACGGTCATGCTTGTCCAGAGGCCATGGTAGAATCTGCCCTAGGTCATATAAAAATTCTAGAGGACCTAGATTTTCATGATATAGTTATCTCCCTAAAAAATTCTGATATTAGAAAGTCTGTTGAAGCCTATAGGTTGATGTCAGAAAAGGTTGACTATCCACTACACTTGGGTATCACAGAATCAGGAGGAGTTGAAAAGGGAACTATAAAGTCTTCAATAGGTGTTGGAAGTCTATTGGTAGATGGTATAGGTGACACAATCAGGATATCGCTTACAGGAGATCCAAGAGAGGAAATCAAGGTAGGAAAGCAGATCCTAAGAAGTATCGGCCTATTAAATGACAAGATAAAGATTGTATCATGCCCAACATGTGGTAGGTGTAATATAGACCTTATCAAGTTTGCAGGTCAGATAGAAAAAGAAATCGAAGACATAGAAAAAGATATCACAGTTGCAGTCATGGGTTGTGCAGTAAATGGCCCAGGTGAAGCAAGAGAAGCAGATATAGGAGTTGCCGGTGGAGACGGAATGGGACTTCTCTTCAAAAAAGGAGAGATTGTAAAAAGAATTCCTGAGGATGAGATTGTTAGTACCCTTCTCGAAGAAATAGATAAATTATAAATGGGGATTTTAAGATCTTCTATTTGCAATATAAAGTAGTATTTCAAGTACATCAATACTAACTTAAGCGTTAAAAAACGACCTAGCCTGCATGAGCAGGCATTGAATTTTTAGCGAAAGTAGTATATGATGTACTAAATACTATGAGCAATTGCATAAGAAGACTTAAAGTCCCCATTTAAAAAATACATAACTAAAAATATATAAGTTAATTAAACCTAGCTAACTGGTCTAATTCAAATGTCCACTGAGGTGTCTTTAGTTTACCCATTTCCTTGACTTCTTTTAGCGAGTACCAAGGTCCTATTTCATCATTGTTTTTATTTACTAATATCTGTGGTTGCTGGGCTGGCATATATGACTGAGCCAGCATAAAAGCCTTATCTCCCCTTGAGTTTTCAGCCATATCAACTACTGTTATGGCGTGTCCCACCCTCTTAGAGCCAGGTGTTCCATCTTTTAGGAATATATCTCCAACTCTTATATCATCAATCTTAACCTTTTTTGTATCCTCTACTAGGGATATTGTCGATGAGTATATATAGACAGTATCCATAAATTTCTTGTACACTTTGGTATCGGACGATTTTTCACCCATCAGGAAGTACTCTCCCGTCTCCGGGTCTACCCTGTAGCCTTTTGTGTACTTATCAAAGTCGGCTATACCCTTGCCTACAAAATGGAATTTCATCTTGTCATATCTGCCTATAGAATATAGGTAATCTCCCCTAAACTTATAGCATGAATCTGCACAATGGAGTATATTTTTGCCTTCTAAATCTACATCGAATACTGCATCATAGACCCCCTCAGACTTTTTGGGCTTTCCATTATAATATATGGATTTTTGTCCATAAGGCTTGAGCTTTTCATTTCTTACAAAATTTGTAAATGTATACTTATCTGCCTTGACTCTCTTATAGCCCTTAGGAGGATTATATCTCTTTTCTATGGTATCTCCGTCCTTATTGACAAGTTCCGGATTGATACCTATAGTTTTACCCTTATCCGTTCTGCTTTCTTTCTTTGTCTGTGAATCACCCGAATCCTTGTCGAGTTTCTTGGTACAAGACGCTAGTGAAAATACTAATGTTAAAGTTAAAATACTTACAACAAGCTTTTTATTATACATATTTCCTCCATATTCTAGCCTATACAGCAAATAATGATAGTATTAGATAAACATAAGGCGCTACTAATAATACACTGTCAAACCTGTCAAGTATACCACCATGACCTGGTATAAGTCTGCCAAAGTCCTTGATGCCAACATATCTCTTGATAGATGATGCTATCAAGTCTCCCATCTGGGCTACTGCGCTACCCAACAAGCCCACAAGGAATATAGGACCTATCTGCAACTTGAAGATCAAGCCAAATAAGACACTAAATACCACACTAGCGACAACACCACCCATGCTGCCCTCTATTGTCTTCTTAGGGCTAACTGATGGTATTAGTTTATGGCTACCAAATCTCCTACCTATAAAGTAAGCGAATATATCAGTTGCAAATGAAATTATAAATATCAGCCATACATACAAGTATCCCTTCTCGCCCATATCAAACAATCTGATAATATAGTTAAAGCATAGGCATACATAGAAAATACCTGAAAAAGTAATTATAAGATCCATAACATCTGCCCTATGCAGAAGTACATACACTATTCCTATAACAAATGTCAAATACATTCCAACAGCATAGGATTCCTTATTCCATGAAAATATATTTATCAAAAATATCATAATTGCATATAGGTAACCCAATTCCTTGATTGGGCTGTGTCCTATATTGTTAAAGGCTGTGTAAAATTCGTGTAGTCCTATAGCCATGACAACTAGCCCTATACAATATAATGGGCCCCCACCTACATACAAAAATACCAGCAAGGGTAACATAATTAAAGATGAAATTATTCTTTGTTTCATAAAAACCACCCCTATTTCACATTTCCAAATCTTCTATCTCTTGCCTGATAATTGTATATTGCCTCTTGAAGTGCCTCTTCATCAAAATCAGGCCAATGCTTGTCTGTAAAATAAAACTCTGAATATGCAACTTCCCACAATAAGAAGTTTGATAGTCTCTGTTCACCACTAGTCCTGATGACAAGGTCTGGGTCTACTATATTCCTTGTAGACATGGAACTTGATATCATCTCATCATCAATATCATCAATGCTTATCTTACCTTCCTCAACCATCTTAGCTATTCTTGTCACTGCAGATTTGATGTCTGCCCTAGAACCATAATTAAGGGCTAACGATAATACTAGTCCAGTGTTGTCCTTTGTCTCATCAATAGACTTATTTAACTCATCTATGCAAGCCTGTGGTAGTTTAGATATATCACCAATTGTCAATATCTTTACATTGTTCTTGTGAAGTTCAGCCAGTTCCTTTCTAAGGTAAGAAACTAGTAGGCTCATTAAAGCATTTACCTCATCTGCTGGTCTCTTCCAATTTTCTGTTGAAAAAGCGTATAGGGTAAGGTATTTTACTCCTAGTCTAGAGCATTCCTTGACTACCTTCCTGATAGTTTCAACTCCCATCTTGTGACCATATGTCCTAGGCATCATCCTTGATTTTGCCCATCTACCATTACCATCCATTATAATTGCTATATGCTTAGGGACTCTTCCCAAATCTATATCATAGTATAAATTTTCCATACATTCCTCCGATCCTTTATTTAAAGATATTCTTATAATTATTATACCATAGTATAACACTATGGTATATAGAAAGAAGGCACGGTATCTCCTATTACCTAAATGTCAAAAATAAAAAAGACCTCTATTGATGATACTCCACCTCAAAATAGGATTTTGAGTGAACATAAAATAAAGGTCCTTTTTATTGTTCTAAAAACAAATACTATACTTCTTATACAGATAGTATATCCTTTTCTTTTTCGTCTGTTAACTGGTCTATAACCTTGATGTACTTGTCAGTCATTTTCTGAACTTCGTCAGTTGCCTTTTTTGCATCGTCTTCTGTAAGTTCAGCAGCCTTTTCCATCTTCTTGATCTTATCGTTGGCATCTCTTCTTTCGTTTCTAATCCTTACCTTGAAAGATTCAGAAGCCTTGTTAGCCTTCTTAGCAAGTTCTTTTCTTCTTTCTTCTGTTAACTGTGGTACAGTAAGTCTGATAACAGAACCATCATTTGATGGAGCTATACCAATATCAGAATCACTTATAGCCTTTTCTATAGCATGGATCACTGACTTGTCCCATGGTGTTATTGTCAGTACTCTACCTTCTGATACTGCAACGGCAGCCATCTGGTTTACTGGTGTTGGTGTTCCATAGTAGTCCACTCTTACCTTATCTAGCATTGAAGCATTAGCTCTACCAGCTCTGATTGTTCCAAACTCAAACTTTAAAGCTTCAATCGTTTTTTCCATTTGTTCTTCTAATTCTACATGAAGATCTAATTTCATAAGTCTCCTCCTAAAAATTAAATATGTGAGCTGGTTCTTTACATATGTAAGTACAGCCCGCTAAAATATTTTCTTACTACTATTCTACTATAGTTCCCATATTTTCGCCATACACAACTTTGATAATATTTTCTGTAGATAGCTCAAATACCTTGATTACGATATTATTGTCCATACATAATGAAGTTGCTGTTGAGTCCATTACCTTTAGTTCTCTGTTAATAACTTCCATATAAGTTAGGTGAGTAAACTTCTTAGCATCTGGATGAACCTTAGGGTCCTTGTCGTATACAGCATCGACATTCTTAGCAAGAAGGATAACTTCTGCTTCCATCTCTGCCGCTCTAAGGGCAGCTGCTGTATCAGTTGAGAAATAAGGGTTACCAGTACCTGCACCAAATATTACTACTCTACCCTTTTCAAGGTGTCTTACTGCTCTTCTTCTGATATATGGTTCTGCAACCTTGTTCATTTCTATACCAGTCTGAACTCTTGTTGGAACGTCAAGACTTTCTAGAGAATCCTGTAGTGCCATTGCATTCATAACTGTTGCCAACATTCCTATATAGTCGGCTGTTGTCCTATCCATTCCTTCGCTAGTACGACCTCTCCAGAAGTTACCACCGCCTACTACAACGGCTATCTCTACTCCAGATTCAACTAGTTCCTTTATCCCCAATGATATATCCTTTAATACATCATTATTGATACCAAATCCAGTACCACCAGATAGGGCTTCTCCACTTATTTTTAATAGCACTCTCTTGTACATTGGCTCTTGTGTCATTTCTATTCCTCCTAACAAAATCTTCAAAAAAAGAGAACACCAGAAGTGTCCTCTTTAATTACAATTACTTCATCTGCTTAGCTACTTCTTCAGCAAAGTTTTCTTCTTTCTTTTCTATACCTTCACCAACTTCATATCTTAACATACCAGCTACCTTGATATCTGCTCCAACTTCCTTAGCAACCTTAGCAACTAGCTTAGATATTGTAAGTTCTGAATCCTTTACGAATACCTGGTCTAATAGACAAACTTCCTTTAGTTCCTTGTTTAATCTACCAACAACCATCTTTTCTACTATGTTAGCTGGCTTACCTTCGTTAAGAGCCTGCTGAGTAAGAACTTCTGTTTCATGAGCTATGTAATCCTTGTCTACATCGTCTCTTGATATATACTTAGGGTTCATAGCAGCAACCTGCATAGCTATATCTCTACCAAGAGCTACAACCTTTTCGTCGTTTGCTGATGTTTCTAACTGAACTAGAACACCTATCTTTCCACCACCGTGGATATATCCTACTACCTTACCATCAACTGATAACTTAGCAAATCTTCTAACGTCTATCTTTTCACCTATTGTAGCTATTCTATCGTTTAGTACATCCTGAAGTGCCTTTCCTTCCTTGTGGTTAGCAGCAAGAAGAGCTGGAACATCAGCATAGTCTCCTTCAAGTACCATCTGAGCAACATCCTTTACAAAGTCCTTGAAATCCTGGTTCTTTGCAACGAAGTCTGTTTCAGAGTTAACTTCTACTATAGATGCAGCATTTCCTTCTGCATTCATTTCTATATTTACAAGACCTTCAGCAGCGATTCTGTCTGCCTTCTTAGCAGCCTTAGAAAGTCCCTTTTCTCTTAATAGGTCTATTGCTTTTTCCATGTTACCATCAGCTTCAGTAAGTGCCTTCTTACAGTCCATCATACCTGCGCCTGTAGTTTCTCTCAATTCTTTTACCATCTGAGCAGTTATAGCCATTGTAAAATCCTCCTAAAAATTTTGTTATTTTATTATAATTTTGTCTTGAACTATTTATATAGTTCATTTATTAATCATATGGGAATTCTCCCATTCATTCACAAAATGGTAAGGGCAAGGCCCTTACCATAAGCTTTCATATTAATGCTCGAATAGAATTATTCTGCAGCAGTTTCAGTTTCTACAACTTCTGCTTCAACTTCTTCTGCAGCTACATCATCAGCACCCTGTCTAGCTTCGATAACAGCATTTGCCATAGCACCAGTTATTAGCTTTATAGCTCTTATTGCATCATCGTTTGCTGGTATTGGATAGTCGATTTCTTCTGGATCACAGTTTGTATCAACTGTACCTATTACTGGTATTCCCAATCTATGAGCTTCCTGTATAGCTATATTTTCTTTTCTTGGGTCTATAACGAACATAGCAGCTGGTAGTTCAGGCATATCCTTAATACCACCTAAGAATTTTTCTAGCTTTTCTTTTTCAGCTCTTAGCTTGATTACTTCCTTCTTTGGAAGAACGTCGAATGTTCCGTCGTTTTCCATAGCTTCAAGTTCTCTAAGCTTCTGAATTCTAGTCTTTATAGTCTTGTGGTTTGTTAACATACCACCTAGCCATCTTTCGTTTACATAGTACATTCCACATCTCTGAGCTTCATCCTTGATAGCTTCCTGAGCCTGCTTCTTAGTACCTACGAATAGGATTGGCTTACCAGTTTCTGCGATTTCCTGCATATACTTGTATGCTTCATCAACCTTCTTTACTGTCTTCTGTAGGTCGATTATATATATTCCATTTCTTTCTGTGAATATATACTTCGCCATCTTTGGGTTCCATCTTCTAGTCTGGTGACCGAAGTGTACACCAGCTTCTAGTAACTGCTTCATTGAAATTACTGACATTAATTTTTCCTCCTTGGTTTTTACTTCCAGCACGATCTACTTCCTAAAAAACCTCTTTGGCACCTTCTAAGAATCCCGTTGCTGTGTTTAATTATATTTTTATGCCCGGTGGAATACACCACCAAAACCATTAAAGCGAATAAATCCGCACTAATGACCTCTATCATTGTATCACTAACCTAATATCTATGTCAATACTAAATATACCTCAAAGCCATTATTATCACAGTTGCCAACATTACAACTATTAGAGCAAGTGATACGACCTTAGCAAGAGTCGCTCCTTTCTTATGAGACTTCTTACTGATGTCTTTTAAAGACCTGTCTATAGTCTTGTATTTTTGTTTTTCTAAGGCTTCTTCAATATCCTTTAGGTATATTTGCTTAGTCTTGTAAAAGTCTTCTGGATTTACTCTACCTGTCTTATGTAGGACTGCCTCAAGTTCCGGTTTTAATTCCTCTTCTATATCCTTTATTGTAATTTTTGATGTCTTATACATAAAATTACTCAAACTAAGGAGCAACTCGTTGTAGTCCTTGTAGCATAAGTTATCATTTCTCTCTAATAATTTCTTTATAATCTCAACAAAATCATAGTTTTGATCATTAAGATTAACCTTAGACCAAATAACTCCCCTATCGACAACCTTCATCAACTGCTTCTCTGTATGTGCTTCTGAAAAAGGGAACTTCTTAAAAGTAGCCTCATAAAGAATGACCCCCAAACAGTATAGGTCAGTTTTTATGTCTGTAAAGTCTATAGACAGCTGAGATGGCGAAAGGTACTTCAAGTTACCTGAACACCTAATATTTGTCCCCCTATTTGCCTCAGTAAAGCCAAAGTCAGCTATTTTAATAGCATACCTATCATCTACAAGTATATCGTTTGGCTTAAGTGAACCATGGTGTTTGCCAATGCTATTGTAGGCCTGTAGGGCTTTGACAATCTGGTTGGATATTCTTATTAGGGCATCCATGTGTAGGTAGGCCCCCCTAGTAAGAGTAGCCAGGGACACACCCTTGAAATCCTCATATACTATATAATATAACAAGTTGTCTATTGTCCTATGAACACCTACATCTATAATGTTAAGTATATATGGACAGCCAAGCTCATTTAATATCATACTTTCATCTATAAGGTTGGGTATAAAGTCTGGACTAATATACCTGTTGTTTTCAATTATTTTAATCTTTACATTTATGTTTTTTTCAGAGTCATATGCATTGTAGAGTTTATTTTCTTCAATATATACTGGCTTATCTGTTATCTCATATCTATTGCCTATAAATATCACGCCTATTCCCCCCTGAATATTTAAATTTACTAAATAAAAAGTCGATAAAAAATATCAATTTTTGTCTCGACTGGTCGCTACACCCTGTAGCCTTATCAATATTATCCCTATAATAAATATATACTTATAATTTTACCACAAAGAAACTTTTCTTTCTATCCTAAATCTTCTATTTTATTGACTTAATTGGCTTTTTTTTATATAATTATATTATTATGCAAGATTTATTTTTGAGTATTTTGGATTAGATAAAAATACAAGCGAACTGATACTATTATGAGGATAAGGAGGTTTAAAATGGCTGACAACAAGAAAAAAAATAGTAAGACTATCAACTTTGCTGAAAAGAAAAGAGAAATAGCCAACAAAAAACAAATACCAACAGAACCGCCTTTAATCCACCATGATAACAGGGTAATTCAGTACGATATAAACAAGATGCGTGAAAAGATAAATCAAAAATCTAAAAATAAAAAACCTAGAAAATCTACTAATCTATCTAGGTCCAAGGTCCAATTAGCCCTGTACTCAGTCATATTCCTATTGTTTATGATTTTAGCTGTATATAGGGTTCTGGCAATCACACATATCATCGAGCTGGACAAGCCACCTGAAAAGTTTGTATCTCAATCTACCAAGCTTTCCACTGATGAAACTGTAAAGTACCAAGATATAGTGGAGTCTCTATTGGCAAAGGAAATCAAGGCAAATGGCAACATAGATATGGTCACTACTAGTGTTCACAAAAACGGAGACACAGTATTTTGCTCTGGCTACTTTACTTATCCCGATGAAAAAAACAAGATATACTTCGATTCTGTCGTAAAAAAAGACAAGGTGGCTTCACTTCTCGTCAACGGATTTGAATTAAAGGATAGAAAAAAATAAATACAGATATTAATTAAAGCGTTGAAGTTAGTAACCTAGCCTCAACGCTTATCTTTTGCTTTCATACACTATCTATCAATTTCTGATTTAAAGGGTGTATCCCTATATAATTGGGCCTTATAGACGTGCTCTTTTATCATGCCCAACTTGAACATTCTAAGACAAACAACAGCCTGTCTCTTCTTGGCCTGTTCATAATTCTGGTATAAACCAGGATTGTTGGTTATGCCTGCAAGCATAGTCGATTCGCCAAAAGTCAACTTCCAAACACTCTTTCCAAAGTATAATTGGGCTCCTGATTCTACTCCATAGGCTGATTTACCCAGATAGATATTGTTTAAATATGCCTCTAATATCTCATCCTTTGTCATTATCTTATTCAACTGCCTAGCATTATACATATCCTGTATCTTCCTCTTGATAGTCCTCTCATTGCTGGTCAAAAGGTTCTTGGATAATTGCATATCTATAGTAGAACCACCCTGCTTTTTCTCACTTGTCAAGTTATTAAAAAATGACCTGAACATAGACTTATAGTTAATTCCCTTGTGCTTGTAAAATGAGTCATCCTCTACCGCTATTACAGCCTTTTGAAGGTCTTTTGGAATCTTGTCCAAACTAACCGGCTGCTTATTGATATAAGATTCTCTGACCACCTTCTTAGTCAGCACTGGCATATCACTAACTATAGATCTAACATACAAGAATCCTGCTGAACCAAGAACTACAGTTATGATCAGTACTATAGTCAATACCTTTCTCAAAATATAGTAAATTCTTGACCTATCTACATGATAAGAATTGTCCTCTTCATCATATTCATCTTCTATATCGTAGTCCATCCTATAATCATATTCAGACCTGTCTCTATGACTTTTCTCAGACCTGTTACGACTCTTATACTTTTGAAAATCATACACATCAGCCCCTGATTTACTCCTCTTGTTTATCTCTCCAGAACCACTGCTTACTTGCTTTTTTATTCTCAAGCCTCTTCTATCATCACTAGAGTTCCTAGACCTATTTTCTGCAGTTAGATCCTTGTCTCTTGATGAAACGGTTTTTCGTCTTATTTTATTTTTATCATTAGTATCTGACATATATCCTCCTGCCTATAATATTACACCCATAACCTAGATTTCGTCCCTTATCTTCAAAAATAGCAAGGCTGTTGCATGTGTATCCGCATAAGCCCTGTGTGCCTCTACATTTTTAATACCATAAAAATCACACGCAGCAGACAAACTTTTCTTTTTAAGTGGGTACATCTTATTCATCTTTAGCATCTCTAGGGTGCATATGTAGTTTTTAATAGGCTCTAGTCCCATCTTTTCAAGATAATAGTTTAGAAATGGGATATCAAACTTCGCATTGTGGGCTATTAGAACACTATCACCTATGTACTCTCTAAATTTAGGTAAGACTTCTTCAAGCGTCTTTTCACCCTCAACCATCTCATTTGAAATATGAGTTAGGTTTGTGATAAAACTAGATATAATACCCTTAGGCTTGATAAGTCTAGAGTAGTTTAAAGTTATATCTCCCTTTTTAATCTCTGTAACACCTATTTCAATTATCTCATGACCTTGTAGAGGATCAAGCCCTGTTGTTTCAAGGTCAACAACTATGTATTCGTCTTTATAAAAATCTTTTACCATCATTTACTCCTAGTAAACATCCTCTTGGAACCTCTCCAAGAAAGAGTGTTTTTCTCCATCTATCTGCCATCCAAGTATAGAGTCTACATTTACATTTTCTGCCGCCTTGAATATGGACTTTTCTACATTGGTAAAATCCTTGGACAGGTTTTTAATCAAGTCTTTGATTTCATACCTCTTGTTTCCTGTCTTTTTGGCTGCAACCATGCAGGCACAGTTAAGTGGCCATATACCAGTATATGTCATCCACCTTATAATATCTTCTTCTCTTATATAGTATAGGGGTCTGATCAACTCTATACCTTCAAAGTTTGTTGATTTTAGTTTTGGCAACATAGTCTTAAAATTACCAGCACACAATACATTTAGCATCGTTGTCTCAATTACATCATCAAAATGATGTCCTAGGGCTAACTTATTGCAACCCAACTCTTCTGCTTTTCCGTATAGGGCTCCCCTTCTCATCCTAGCACACATATAACATGGATAATCACTAGCTATCCTGTCTGCCACCTCAAATATCTGAGAATCGAAAGTTACAAGTGGTATATCTAGATACTCACAATTGTCCTCTAACAACTTTCTTATAGAATCATGGTAGCCTGGATCCATAGCAAGGTAGACAACCTCAAAATTAACTGGTGAATGCCTCTTAAGCTCTTGGAACATCTTTGCCATCAGCATAGAATCCTTACCACCTGATATTGCTACTGCAATCTTATCCCCTTCTTGGACCAACTCATATGTCTTTATAGCCTTTATAAATTTGGACCAAAGTCTCTTTCTATATCTTTTTGTTATTGATTTTTCTATTTCTTTTAAAGATTTTCTATCTTCTTCTGGAACTAGGACCTTACATCCCGATCCAGCCAATTTATTAGTAGATTCTTCTAATATTTTCTCCGTCAAAATATTGCCTCCTATTTAATACTAGTAGATTATAGCACAATTTTACTTGCCGGTCAAAATCCTAAGGTGTAGCTTCTTGTCTGGTCCAATCTCATATTCAATTTCTGAATCAAACTTATTACCATCTGGTCCAACCATTCCTTTTACCTTTGCCTTTTTGGACTTGGATATTGACTTTACCATAGTTTTATTTGGTTTTTTCTTGTATTTAGCCAGCAAGGAATCATTCTTCCATAGGGTAAAGCCACAATTCTTGTAGTTCTTGCAGGCAAATGCCTTGTCTGACTCTATTATATCCCCTCCACATTCAGGACATGAGGATATTATTTCAAGGCCTGTATCTGGGTCTATCTTGGTTTTTGAGGCGGCCTTAGGGGCTTTTGAACCATATTTTTTAAGCTGACTTTCCTTGACATATTTTTTAGTCTTTGGATTATATACGATCTTATCAGTGTTTATAGGTCTAGCCTGACCATGCTTGATTTCGTTTACACTCTCATATATAAAGGCACAGACCATATTTAGGTAGTCCTTCCTTGAGAAGGCCCCCTTTTGTATATCCAGTAGATTTTTTTCTAGTTTACCTGTAAAATCCACATCGAAGAGGTTCTTAACCGGGAATATCTCTACTAAATTAATACCCAAGTCAGTTATATAATAACTCTTACCTTTTTTATTTACATATCCAACCTGCTTGATTTTCTTAAGGACATCTGCCCTAGTCGCTGATGTTCCTATTGAATAACCCGATAAAACGCTAGTATCGTCATCAGGCACATTCTTACCACAGTTTTTCATAGCCTTTAGCAGGGTATCTTCAGTGTATGACTTTGGTGGTGTAGTAGTCTTTTCTTCCGGCACAATATCTACCACATCTACACTATCTCCCTTTTCAACCCTAGGTAGGAGACTCGCCTTGGATTCTTTATTGTATATTTCAAGAAAGCCCTTGACCACTAAGACCTTGCCCTTAGTGTAGAACTTGTACTTGTCCACACCTGTAATGATTTCAGTATTCTCATATTCAGCTGGTGGCATAAAGTTTGCCAAGAACCTATCCCTAATAGCCTCATAGACTATCTTTTCATCACCAGTCAGGTTCTGAGGAGGTAGTATATAGGTAGGTATTATAGCAGAGTGACTCTCAACCTTTGATGAGTCGAATACCCTCTTGGACTTTGAAAATTTTATATTATCCTCACATGGATGACCCTTTTTCACTATCTCTAGGGTCTTTTTTGCCTTGTCTACAAGGGATTCCTCCAAATATATAGAGTCGGTCCTAGGGTATGTTATGTATCCTCCCTTTCCCTTACCTTCATAGAGGCTCTGACATACTGATAGTACCTTGTCAGATGTGAAACTTGCATATCTCGAAGTTATATATCCTTGTAATGATGTAAGCGAAAATAGCTTGGGAGCATATTCCTTGGTCATAGTCACCTTTTTATCTAGTATTTCTGCCCTTGACCTATCAATAGAGTCAATAATGGCCCTGGCATCTTCTAGCTTGTCGAACTTGGTTTCCTTGCCTTTTTTGTACTTACCTGTATAGATACCATTTGTATGTTCAAACTTGCCCCCTATCTCATAGTAGATTTCAGGCTTGAAATTTTTTATCTCCATGTCCCTGTCGTATACTAGTTTGACAGTTGGAAGTATTACCCTGCCTATGTTGAGCAACTTGCCATTACCGTATTTTAAGGTTGCAGCACAAGTAAAGTTGATCCCTATTAACCAGTCTGTTATAAGTCTTGTATAGCCGGCTGCCTGTAGGTTTCTCATTTCGCTATCATCCTTTAGGGCAGACATCCCCCTTGTTATATCTTCAGGAGTCCATTCATTAACCAATATCCTCTTTACAGGCTTCTTATTTTTAGACATCATAAGTATTAGGAAGGAAATAAGCTCACCTTCCCTATCGTTATCTGTAGCATTTATTATATATTCAATATCGTCTCTTTTTAATAAATCTTTTATAATTTTAAATTGCTTATTCTTGCTCTTATCTACCTTAAATCTAAACTTGTCTTCAGGTATAAAGGGATAGTTCTGCATCTTCCACGATCCAGAGTACCTTTCCTTGTCGTAGTCCTTCATATCGAATAGAGAGATCAAATGACCAACTGCATAGGTTACTATATAATTGTTTCCTTCAAAATAACCTTCCTTCCTAGCATTAGCCTTTAAAAAAGAGGCTATTGTTTTGGCAACAGAAGGTTTCTCCGCTAAAATTAAAATCATTTTTCTATCCCTTTCTATACTTTTTGCAATTAACTATTATCTTATCTATTATATCAGATTAGCATAAATTCTACCATAATCCAAAAAAAGAATGTGCCCAAAAGGACACACTCTTAAAAAAATATATAATTATAAAATTATTGTTAGCAAATTTAATATAAACTTGAACACTAGCACTAAATACTCAGATTTAGATATCTAGTATTAAAGTACCTTGGCTGATGAACAAGGCTTCCTGTCCTGCTCATCTGTTGGTATACCACCCTTGTATCTACCTGTGAAACATGAATCACAGTAGTCAAGTCCTGGACATAGGCATCCTAGACTGTCAACTGATAGGTATCCCAATGAGTCAGCATCTATGCTTTCTCTGATTTCTTCAAGTGAATTGTTGTAGGCAACAAGGTTTTCACTACTTGGTACATCTGTTCCATAGAAACATGGGAACTTGAAAGGTGGTGAAGAAACTCTTACGTGGACTTCTGTAGCCCCAGCCCTCTTTAACATTCTCACTATGTTTCTTATAGTAGTACCTCTAACTATAGAGTCATCTACCATTATTATCCTCTTGCCCTCTACTACTTCCCTGATTACATTCAGTTTAACCTGAACGCTGGCAGTTCTCTCATTCTGCTTTGGCTTGATAAACGTACGCCCAACATAAGAGTTCTTGTAGAATGCCATACCATATGGTATACCTGATTCCTGTGAATAACCTATAGCTGCAGCTAGTCCAGATTCTGGAACACCTACAACAAGGTCTGCCTCAACAGGATGTTCTTGGGCCAATAAGCTACCAGCCTTTGTCCTTGATGTATAGACACTCTGTCCATCTATACGACTGTCAGTTCTTGCAAAGTATATATATTCAAATATACATCTTGCAGCCTTTGTCTCTCTTGATATCCTATGTGTAGTCAAAGATCCATCCTTGTCTATAACTACCATTTCTCCTGGCTCAACATCTCTTATAAACTCCGCACCTATAGTATCTAGGGCTGCAGATTCTGATGATAGGAAGTATATATCCTCCTTCTTACCTATACAAAGTGGTCTAAAACCGTGGGGATCTCTAACACCTATAAGCTTTGATGGACTAGATATAACAAGTGAAAATGCACCTGTTAACCTCTCAGTAGCTGCCTTAACTGCATCTTCTACTGTAAGTGTATTTAGTCTTTCTCTAGCTATCATATATGTTATTAACTCAGAGTCTGTATTAGCCTGGAATATGGCACCAGTCTCAGCTAATTCATCTCTCAATTCCATAGCGTTTGTCAAGTTACCGTTGTGGGCCATTGATAGTATACCCTTAGTATAGTGGATAACAAAAGGTTGGGCATTTTCCCTACCTGTTCCACCAGCTGTAGAATATCTAACGTGACCAACACCAAGGTTTCCCTTAAGTGATAATAGGCTCTTCTTGTCAAATACTTCATTGACCAAGCCTGTATCCTTGTGATACATAACGTTGTTGTCCTCACCCGTAGTATCAGTTACAGATATACCTGCAGACTGCTGGCCCCTGTGCTGTAGGGCAAACAAACCGTAATACACATATGAAGCAACATCATCTCCCGCTAGGTCATAGGCTCCAAATACACCGCACTCTTCGCCTAATCCTGTCATTATTTCCTCTACCATATTTTATCTCCTAGAATCCAAGACGTCTTCTTACTTCGGCATAGGCCCCCTCAACGTTACCCATGTCTCTTCTGAATCTATCCTTGTCTAATTTTTCATTTGTTTCTTTATCCCATAGACGACATGTATCTGGTGATATTTCGTCTGCTAGTATTATCTGTCCATGGAAACGTCCGAATTCAAGCTTAAAGTCTATTAGCTTGATGTTACATTCAAGGAATAAGTCCTTTAACAATTCATTTACCTTTAAAGCCATTGACTTTATCTGGTCTATTTCTTCCTGAGTAGCAAGCTTAAGTGCTAGTGCGAATGAATCGTTGATCAGTGGATCGCCTAAATCATCGTTCTTGTATGAAAATTCTACTGTAGGCTGATCAAAAGGTGTACCTTCTTCTACTCCAAGTCTCTTAGAGAATGATCCCGCAGCAACGTTTCTTACTATTACTTCAAGTGGCACTATCTCAACATGCTTAACAACTGTATCTCTATTGTCTATAGTCTCAACAAAGTGAGTATTTACTCCGTTCTTTTCTAGGTATTCGAACAACTTATTTGACATAAGGTTGTTTATTACACCCTTTCCTTCAATTGTTCCCTTCTTTAAACCGTTAAAAGCAGTAGCATCATCCTTATAAGACACTATCACATAGTCAGGGTTCTCTGTCTTAAATACTTTTTTAGCTTTTCCTTCGTATACCTGTTCTAACTTTTCCATAACATTCTCCTTATAAAAATAAACTCATATTCAAACGTACCTAACGTACGCCATTAATCCGTATATTAAACAAACTAAAGATAAAAATGTATGTTTTTATCCTACAAGTATATTTTAGTAGTTATCTTGCTTTTTTGCAAGGGTAAATACGTATTTTTTTATTTTTTTTATAAAAATATGTATTTTTAGGCTTTTTTACGAACATTAATCCCGGACATCCTAGTATTATGTTCGTTTTTATATAAAAAGCGTTGGAAAAATCACCATAGCCCCTTAATAGGATTGGCGATTTGCTCCAACGCAATATAAATCTAATATATGCTTTATATTAGTATAAGCTTCTATTTATAATCTATCCAAGTACTTTTCTATTCTATTTAGCACCCTGTCTTTTCCCATAATCTGCTGGATACTCCAAAGATCTGGTGACTGCTGACGACCTACAACCGCAACTCTTATAGCTGTAGACACATCTGTGATGTTACCCTTGTAGGCTTCTGGATTCTTCTTGAACTCCTTGTTGTTTGAAGTGAATCCATGGGCATCTGTTATAGTCTTTACCTTTTCAAACCATTCTTCATTGGTATCTTCCTGACTATATCCATCTACATATTCCTTTAGGATAAGCTTGGCATCTTCCTTTGATACTCTCTCTGGTAACTCATCTACAAAATCAAAGTCCTCTTCAAAATAGTAGCCTATAAATTTCATGATCTGTGTACAGTTTACTAGGTCCTTTCTAGGCTTCTTACCACCCCTACCTATGGCAAGTAATTTGATAAGTTCATCGTAGTACTTAGTAAGTAGGTCGTGGGCCTTTTGGTCAAACTTATTAGACCAATCAAGCATAAACTTTAATATCTCTTCTTCTGACAACCTAACTAAAACATCTTTTGATATATCGTTTAATTTATTAAGGTCGAACAAGGCACCTGAAGATGACATATTCTTAGCCTTGAATGGGAATTCAGCATAGGACTTGTCAGGATTCTTCATTCTCCACTCTTCATAGTTAGAGTTCATAAGAGTCATCAGGTATTCTGTGACAGCCTGTGGGAAGTAACCATCTCTCATGTAGTATTCAAGAGATAGCTCTGGATCCTTTCTCTTAGATAGCTTTCTCTTTTTACCATCCTCTGTCTTCATCAAATGAGCAGTATGGTTGTAGTTAGGTCTTCTCCATCCCATCTGGAAGAATAATTCTAGGTGGATTGGTAGTGTTGATAGCCACTCTTCACCCCTGACAACATCAGTTACCCTCATAAAGTGGTCATCCACTACATGGGCAAAGTGGTAAGTTGGTATACCATTGTTCTTTAGGACTACAACATCTAGGTTGTTCTGTCTAACATTTATTTCTCCACGGATACCATCCTTAAACTTCATGGCAACTTCTGGGTCTCCAGTAGATTTTAGTCTTAGGGTCCAAGGCATACCAGCATCTAGCTTGGCCTTGATTTCATCCAAAGTCAAATCCCTATCCTTGGCCCATTCACCATAGTAGCCTGGGTTAACTCCTGCCTTTTCTTGTTCTTCCCTGATTTGAGCCATCTCCTCTTCAGTTACGAAAGATGGGTAGGCACACCCCTTTTCAGTTAAAAACTTTGCAGCAGTCTGGTAGATTTCTTTTCTCATTGACTGAGTGTAAGGTCCATATTCGCCCTTGTAACCATCTATAGTCACACCCTCGTCAAACTCTATACCGAAAAACTTAAGAGAGTTTATGATTAGTTCCTCTGCTCCCTCAACCTTTCTCTTATCATCTGTATCTTCTATTCTTAAAAACATCGGTCCCCCAGATAGGTGGGCAATTCTCTCATCGACAAGAGCCCCGTACAAGTTACCTAAATGTATAAATCCTGTTGGACTTGGACCTAGTCTAGTTACCTTAGCACCCTTCTCTAGATTTCTCTCTGGGTACATTTGCTCATAGTAGTCTAATGTTTTATCTACATTAGGAAACAATAGGTCTGCTAATTCTTTACTCATTATTTTGCCTCCGTTACTTAGTATATTAATATTCAACCATTCAATTATACCATATGTGACCCCTATACTCTATATTTATTCTTAGTTTTATTTAAGGTCTTTGCTATTTAGAAACTGGTATGGACTATAGCCATCAACCCTTAGGCTAAAATCTGTATATATATAGTCTAAAGGACTTAGTTTTAAGACATATAGGTCTATATCAAGCCTAGATAGCTTGTTCTCATCAAGTCCCCTAAGGGCCATTGCCATCTTATACTCTTGGGATTTAAGGTCAAGTAGCTCAGATTTTGTATATACGACAAGCCCTTTTACCTTTGCCATAGATGTAAATTCATCATGGATACTTATAGAAGCCCTCTCATTTATCAGGAGGTTGGAGAATTTTATCCCACCCTCAGTTATAATATAAAATGAACCTTCGTGGTATATATATTCGAGTATTGTAGACCTAGGTACATCAGCTGAGCATGAAGCTAGATTTAGGGTCTTGTGGTCTAAAATAAATCCATCTATTCTCTCTTTTAGCTTGGACTTGTCAATTAACTTTTCAGAGCTATTGAATATGTCAAACTCCTCCCTGATCTCAAGGGCAGATGATATGGAATCATTTTCTACATCCTTATTTATGAATACAAAGTTGTTGGCTGACATGACATTATTTTTGAGGACCCTTACACACTCGTTTAATTGGTATATCTGGCTGGCATCAAATAGGACTCCCAACTTTATTTTTTTATCCAAAAAGTTGACCTTCACATAATTTGTCATCTCCAAAAATGTCTTATCGCCATCTAAATACTTAATCTTTTGTCCTAGAACTTGGTCTAGGTCAACAAGCATAAGAAGGTTGTCATACCTATCGTAATCTATATGGTCCATGTAGGTTTTGATCTTTGAATGGGAAATTATGGATCCCAGGACCTGGCTAGACCTTTCCTTTGTATTATTGGTCAATATAAGTGTTTTTCTCATTACTCCACCTCTTTCAACAATTCTCTTATAGATTTATTCTTTATAGGGTGTATCAAGTGGGGCTCTATCTCTTCAAGAGGCCTTAAGACAAAGTCTCTTATATGCATTTCAGGGTGGGGGATTATTAAATCATCTGTAAAAACAGTATTATTGCCGTACATTAGTATATCTACATCGAGTACCCTCTCTCCCCACCTCCTAGTAGCTACCCTACCTGCAAGCTTCTCTGTACGCTTACAAAAGTCTAGTAACTCCTTGGGAGTATAGATTGTCTCAACCTTTATAGCCCCATTTAAAAAGTCCGGTTGATCAAGCACTCCATATGGTTTTGTCTCTATATAGGATGACTTGGCAAGTAGCTTGATACTCGGATCGCTATCTATGGCCTTGCCAACATAGTCCAAATTGTCCTTCCTATCCCCCAGGTTGCTGCCTATTGCAAGGTAGACCCTCTCTCTTTTTCTCCTGACTGTCATAGTCACATCGTCAAACTTTGTAGCTATTGGGGCGTGTGGCTTGTGAACTGCTAATTTGATATCGTCCATCAGTTCATATTTTTGAAGAAGGTAGCTAGCAAGCTTATTGGCTAGGCTCTCTAGAAGATCATACCTATTTTGGCTGGCAAATTCTTTTATATCTAGGGCTACTTGACCGTAGTTTACTGTCTTATTTATATCGTCATTGCATACTGACGAATCTAAAGAAAACTCGCAGTCTATCCTAAAAGTCTGCCCTAGTTCTTTTTCACTATCAAGTACACCGTGGTAGGCATAGAATTCTATGCCATATATCTTTATAGTGTCCATTTTATCCTCCTGCTTACTTAGACCACTTCTGCTCAGACATTATGGCCTTTGTCATTTTAATTATATCTGCATTTTCTTCTATGTCATGCACCCTGACAAAAGATGCTCCTTTTTGGATACCTATAACTGTAGTAGCTAGTGTTGCTATAGTTCTTTCTGTCACAGGCTTATCGATTGTAAGACCTATTACTGATTTTTTTGAGGTAGCCATCAAAAGTGGATAGCCCAACTTGCACAGGTCCTCAGTCCTATTGATCACCATTAGGTTTTCCTCGTATGTTTTTTGGAATCCCACACCACCGTCAAGCATAATCCTGTCTTTTTCAATGCCTGCATCAAGGGCAAGCTTGACTGATCCCTTAAGGTCATCAAGAAGGTCACTCCAAAAATCCACATAATCGTGTTCTCTTCTATTGTGCATCAAACAGCAGGCTAGGTCCAGGTCTTTTACGGTCTTAGCCATATTAGGATCGTATTTAAATCCCCATATATCATTTACAAGGTCTATTGTATGCCCTGCTCCTCTTACAACACCTGACTTGTATGTATCAAGAGACAGGCAAGTGTTAAACCTTGACCTGATAGCCTCAAGAACAGGGACTACCCTATCTATTTCCTCTTGGTCAGATATCTTTGTGTAGCCAGGCCTAGTAGATTCTCCACCAACATCTATTATATCTGCACCAGCCTTTATCATTTCCTCAACGTGGAATAGGGCCTTGTCCATATTGTTAAACTTGCCCCCATCTGAAAATGAATCCGGTGTAACATTCAAGATACCCATTATATATACATTATTTTTTGTATCAAAATTCTTATTTCCTATCCTCATAAAATCCCCCTCTATTTATATCAACAATCTTTTATTTTTCTTGTCATCAGACCACTTACAAGTGTCTCTAGTCCCACAGTAATAACAGAGTCTCGACTTCTTATCAACATACCTGAGTAGGTCTGCTAGCCTTTGTCTTTTATTATCTTGGTTCTCGTTTTTTTGATTCTCATTTTTTGGGCTATTATTCTCTGTTCCACAAGTGGCTACTTCTTCCTTGCAAGACCTATGCCTGCCAATGGCATATAGACTAATGTCTATCTCTTTGCTTGAAAAACCAGCATCTTGCATGAGTTTGTCAGCTATTTTGCAACTAGCTACATGGTGGTCAATACCTTTTTCATACTCGTCAACCCTTCCTATATCATGAAGAAGACCGACAGCATATATTAATTCCTTATCAAGACCTAGGCCATCCTCGAGGTTTATAATATACATCATCCTAGCTACGGATAGCAAATGATCTATATCGTGACCACAATAAATCCTATCTTGCTCAAGTTTTTCTATCTTAGATATATAATATTTAAATTCTCGACTTGCCATAAGACTTTCTATCCTAGGCATTAGGTACTTATTTTCATTTATCATTTATTTGATCAGCTCCCTAATAGACATGAGTAAATTGTGGTCTTCCTTAAATCTACCCCTAGTAGCTTGGGTCACTGTTATAGTACCCGGCTTTTTTATACCTCTCATAGTCATACACATATGCTCAGCCTCTACTATCACGACAACACCTAGAGGACTTAGCTCTTTTACAAGGGCATCGGCAATTTGAACTGTCATCTGTTCCTGTAGCTGGAGTCTTCTAGCATAGACTTCCACAAGCCTAGCCAATTTACTGAGTCCAGTAACCTTGCCATTTGGTATATAGGCTATATGGACCTTGCCAAAAAACGGTAGCATATGGTGTTCACACATGGAATAAAAGTGGATGTCCTTTTCCAATACCCAATCGGCATCATCAGCCTTGAATACCCTTGATAGATATTCACTAGGATCATCATCATAGCCTGCCAAAACTTCCTTATACATCTTTGCTACCCTCTTAGGAGTATCAACCAAACCTTCCCTATCTGGGTCTTCACCAATAGCAATCAAAAGGTCTCTTACGGCTTTTTGAGCCTTATCTATATCTATCATCTTATCCTCCCAATTAAAATACTTTTAATATTAAATACATAGTTTAGACTAGCTAGGTCTAAACAAACCATACCAATATTATATCAGATATACAAAAAAAAGACACCCTATAGGATATACCCAAGAGTGTCTAATATTCCATTTTTACAAATACTAATAATATGATATAGTAATTTTAAAATTACTTATTGATTACTAGTATATCCTTATATCTATCAGTTAGTTCAGTCAACTTACCAACAAATGCTTCATTCTGCTTCTTGTAAGCAACTGCATTTGCAACTTCATCCTTAACATCTTCAAATTCAAGCTGCCCCTCTTCCTTGTGAGACTCAACCTTTATGATGTGGTATCCAAACTGAGACTTAACTGGTTCAGATACTTTTCCAACTTCTAGAGCAAAAGCTGCTTCTTCAAATTCAGGTACCATCTGACCCTTGCCAAATTCGCCAAGGTCTCCACCCTTCATATTTGATGGACACTTAGAGTACTCAACAGCTGCATCTTCAAAAGACATTTCCTTCTTGTCTATTTTAGTCTTTATTTCCTTAGCCTGGTCTTCTTCATCAACTAGTATGTGCTTTGCAGAAACCATCTCAGGGCTTACAAACTGAGCCTTGTTTTCTTCATAGTAGTTTAACTTTTCTTCGTCACTTACTTCAACGCTAGCTATAATTTTGTTTATAGCATACTGCTTGATCATGTTAATCTTTATTAACTCCATTTCTTTAACGAAGTTTTCATCCTGGTCTAGCTTATTTTCGATAGCATCAAGATAGAACAGTTCCTGGTTTATTAAGTCAGCAAGTATTCTCTTTCTTCCTTCTTCATTGTCAAACTGCTGTCTCTGATATGGGTCTATACTACTAATAGCTGCTTCAACATCAGCTGCAGTTATTTCTTTATCACCAATTTTAGCTAAATAATTTAATTCTGTCATTTTATTCCTCCAATAATTAATTTCTACCTCGATTTTTATGATAACATTTTTTCTTATAAAAGTCTACTAATTTAGTGGGTATTCTAAAAGTTTAGCTGACAAGTAAAACTAGGCTAAGACCAAAATTGCGCCAACAAATAAAATTATGACCGAACAAGAGGTCTAATAAAAATAAGTCAATACTAATATTAGTATTGAGGATAGAATACCTACAACACCTGTATCATTTTTATCCTTTTTTATCAACTTGTTAGACACTAGCAACAATAGGACACAAAGTATAATTTTGACATACAGAGCCTCAATATTCCTAGGAGCCACCATAAAACTGTACAAGGACTCAAGATATGTAAGTATCAGTACCATCCTATACAAATAGTAAATTCCTGTTGTGGACTTTTTAATTATATATACCATTGTGCAAACAATTAAAAATAATCCTGAAACCACCAAATATATGTTAAACAATATCTCGTTGTAGTTTGCAATTGTTATTACACTCCACTTGTACCAATATAGAGGCCAGAATAACATACACGTAAACCTAAAAAAAACTTCCAAAAATCCTAGATTTTTAACCGATTTAAACATCTCGCCTCCCAAATTCACCCTTATAGTCTTCTTATATTTAAATTATACCATAGTTTACTAATATTATCTTTCAATTTAGGTCCGAATATGTTAAAATAGAGAAGGTATTTATAAGAATAAGAAGATAGGAGGCATTAGTATGGGCTTAAGAGATAGATTTGCAGATCAGTTCGCTAGACAGAAGACTATGACTGGTCCAGAGAAAAAGGCAAATGATATAATCGGTAAATTGATAATGAAAAAAGCTCTATGGTTTATAGTTGCCATGGTAGTGGTTGGAATCTTAGTAGCTACAGTATTGAAGTTCCCTTGGTGGGCCACACTTCTAGTAGATGTTGTGATACTAGTAGCAGCATATTTCTTTATGAAAAAAGAAAGTGAAAAATATCAGGAATTCACTCCTTATGTGGGCAACCTGATCAGCCTTGAAAACAAGGGTAAGGACGGTTACACTGCCCTAATCAAACAGGGTAAGAAGCCTATTAAGTTGGACATAAAATACGGTGGCGAAGACCTTGTAAAGGTTAAAAAGAACGCTATTGTACAGATAACATACAATCCAACAGGAAAAATAGCTATATTAGTAACTAAAAACGATATAAAAAGATAAACAAAAAGAGCTCAAATTGAGGTGTCTAAGATTAATCTGACCCCAAAATTCGAGCTCTTTTCTATTAACTAATATCGTAACTAGTCTAATTATCAATTTTTGTTGAACATATCATCTAGAGACTGGTCTTTCCCCTTCAATAAATCATATGTATAAGAGATTACCTCTCTTCTCTTGACTATACCTATAAAGATACCTGCATCATCTATAACAGGAACAAAATTCTGGTTGATAAGAACCCCTAGTAAATCTTCTACATTGGCGTCTATCTTGGCAGTGTCATTATTGCTCCTCCTAGGTACTTCCATTATATTGATTTCTTTAAGCGATTCAAGATCATATTTCTTCATGCTATCTATATACCACAATAAATCACCTTCTTTTACTGTACCTACATAGTTACCCGCTTCATTTAGTATAGGCACAGATGCATACCTATATTTTTTAAGTGTTTCTAAAACAGTATAAACAGAATCTGTATCCATCAAACTGACTACATCCGTTTTTGGCGTTAAGAAAAATAATATATTCATAGCCTTCTCCTCGATTAATAATTTATATCTGTAAAAAAGATATATATATTTATAAGATACCCAATGCCGATTACTTTAGCAAAGGATCTCCATAGTTATTATAACACAAGTAAAAGGAATTCACCTATAAATACCTTGAAAATGTTTGCTTAAATGTCAATATGCAAAAGAGACCAGTAAACTGGTCTCTGTACTAACTGATTCAAATTTCAAAATTTCTCATACTACAGAATAAACTGTAGCTTAATTTATAATTTAAACTCTTGTTACGTTTGCAGCCTGAGGTCCCTTTGAACCGTCTACGATTTCAAATTCAACCTGCTGACCTTCTTCAAGAGACTTGTAACCATCGCCCTGTATTGCTGAAAAATGTACGAATACGTCATTTTCTCCATCTACTGATATAAAACCAAATCCCTTTTCATTGTTAAACCACTTTACTACTCCGACTTTCATTAAATCCTCCTAAAATTGTGAACGTTTGAATTTTTTGCTGTTCACTACTTCTCCAATATAACATAATAAATAAGAATAGTCAATTATATTTTAAAAATAATAAAAATTTAATTTTATTTTTAATAATAATTCTCCACTTTTAGCCGGTAACTTGATTAATTGTGTAATATTGATATATAATAATATACAAGAAGAACTATTATTGTAAATTCTTGATATTGTTCAACAATTTCACCAAAACTTAACAATATATAAGAATTACAAGTATTTACGGAGGATTTACAAATGTCTAAGCAAAAGAAAATAGCCTGTATAAACGATATTTCCGGACTTGGAAAATGTTCTCTAACAGTAGCTATACCAATAATATCAGCACTTAAGTGTCAGTGTTGTCCCCTACCTACATCCGTTCTGTCTAGTCAAACAGGCTATCCTAAATTCAGCTTTGTAGACTTGACTGATTCCATAGAAGAATACATAGATATATGGCAGGAATTAAGGGCCAATTTCGATACTATTTATTCAGGATTTTTGGGTTCATCAAGGCAGATTAAACTAGTAGAAAATTTAATTAAGAATAACCCAGATTCATTTGTAATTGTAGACCCTGTATTGGCGGATAACGGAAAGATGTTTCCAATTTTCACAGATGAAGATGTCGTAGAAATGAGAGAGTTGGTCACAATGGCGGATTTGATAACACCAAATATCACCGAAGCCAACCTATTGTCAGGTCGCAAAATAGACAATTTTGACTACAAGGAAGAAGACCTACTTGAACTGTGCAGAGACCTTTCCAAGACTGGTCCTTCTTATGTCATTATCACAGGCTTTGAAGAAAAAGACTCAATATACAATATATGCTATGATCGTAGACAGGATTCAATATCAAAGATAGGAGTCCCTTTCAATAGAGTTAGTTTCAGTGGTACAGGAGATATATTTACATCCATAGTATCTGCCCTTATAACAAGAGGCTTTGAACTAGAAAAATGTGTCAGTGCTGCTGTCGATTTTATCTACAAATCTGTAAACTATACAGTAGAAAGCGGCGACTTTGACAGGAACGACGGTATATTATTTGAATACTTTTTAGATAACCTAACACAGATATAAGATAAATTTAGTATATAAATTAGAGAAGTATTTTAATACATAAATAAAAAGGTTATGCAAAATTTCTTTTGAAATCAAATGCATAACCTTCTTAAGTGCCTATATTACTTCGCATATTTAAATTAAATTTTATAAACAACCTATATTTGGACCAACTGCTTGCCTCTTTAAATACCTGTCCAAGTAAGCTTGTACTTACTACTAATACTGGTCAATATAACCTGATGGATGGAAGTAGTATACTTCTTTTGTATTCTTGTCTACAAATAAGCCCATATCAGTGTTTGTATTAGGTAGGAACACATAGCCTTCATGTCCTTTTTCCTTTAGCACTGAGTAGTCTTTTTCATCGCCCATATATGAGTAGTCTAGGTTTGTTCCCTGGTTCTTTAGTACATTTAAGGCCTCTTCCCTGTTTAATGACTTGTTAGCCTTAGGAGCTTCTTGACTTGTTAAATCACCTATCTTATTTGTTTTATTTTCTGCTACATTATTAGCAAGAGTCTTTTCAGATTTATTTACTGTTACATTATTAGCAAGAGTCTTTTCAGATTTATTTACTTCAACCTTGTTTATAACTCTATCTTGATTCCTAACCTTGTTTACATCCTGCATCTGATTTGACTTTAGGCTTGTATCTGCCTCAACTATGTCTTCCTTCTTCTTGTCTGAAACAGGTGACTCATTATCTATAACTGTATCATCGCTATCAGCTACCACATCCTGCTTTGCTGGCCTTGCATACATCATATCTTCTTGTTGCCTATTTACTGCATCGCTTAGGGGGCTGACTGCAAATATACCCATCATCACTACCATCGCTAAAACTATTCTCTTCTTCATAAGATCACACCCCTTCTCAAATTTATATAATTAATATTTATGTCTTATTTATGTCTTTCTATATTTATAATATACCACAATATATACATAAAAAACGTTACAGGGGTGTTATCTAGCATTACAGGTCTGTTACTATAGTTACAAGCTGTAATAATATTATTATAAAAACAAAAAAAGTCCCAAAACAGTTGAAATCAACCATCTTGAGACTTTCACTACATATTAATTTTATAAATCTAGATTGTATTCCTTTAAGAAGTTCTCTATTTTAGAATACATTTTGTTACATCCACTGTCAACATCTGACTCTAAGTTAAGAACTAATAGCGGCTCGTGTAGGGATGCCCTTAACAAGAACCAACCATTTTCATCTGGATATGCAGAATCAACTCTTACACCTTCAAAGTTTTTCTCTAGCTCAGACCATGAGTCACTAGATTTTGCAAATTCCTTTAAGTCTTCTATTACTTTAGCAGCATAGGCCTTAAAATCCTCTTCCTTGATCTTAATCCTGTATTCTGAAGATTCCTTTGCTTCTTTTAGGTCGGATATGATATCTGCAACACTCTGACCCTTCTCATGCATCTGGGCAGCCTTCATCAATATCTTGGCTATTAAATAAGCTCCATCATCCAAGAAATAATTCTCCCTAAGTGCTGCATGACCTGATGTCTCTATAGCAAGTGGTGATGATATACCTTCCTTGTTTAGTCTTACTGATTCGTTGATTACATTCTTGTAACCCCTCTTAAACCTATGGTGAACCCCACCTCTTTTTTCTATAAATTCAGCAAGGCCCTTAGAAGTTACAGAATCTGTTACTATTGTAGCCCCAGCCTCTTCTTCTAGTAGGATCGATGCAATCAAGGCTATCAAGGCGTTTTTATTTATAGATTTTCCATCTGGACCTACTATAGCTGCCCTGTCTACATCGGTATCAAATATAATACCAAGGTCAGCACCTACATTTACAGTAGCCTGAGATATAGACTTCATAGCTTCCTTGTTTTCAGGGTTAGGTATATGATTAGGGAACATTCCATCTGGCTCTAGGAACTGACTTCCCTCTGTATCGGCACCAAGTCTAGCAAGGACCTTTTCAGCAAAAAATCCACCTGCACCATTTCCGGCATCTACTATGATCTTCATACCAGCAAATGGCTTATCATGGTTTATCTTAGAGTCCACACCTTTTATTATCTTATCTACAAGGACCCTTGAATAGTCCTCTAATAGGTCTCTAGTTTCGTAACCACCATATTCTAGCCCCTTCATGATATTCTTAGATACAGCTATATCCAAGACATCCTTTAGGTCCTGCTTGTCTAGGCATCCATCCTCAGTAAACATCTTCATTCCATTATATATATATGGCATATGACTTGCTGTAAACATTATAGCACCATCGCACTTGTAATCTTCCATTACAGTAGTCATAAACATAGATGGTGTAGTTGCAAGACCGCAATCTACTAGATATACGCCTATAGACCTCAAGGCATCACCTGCAACCTGTCTAAATTCAGGGCCTGTGACCCTTGAATCCATACCTAATGCAATCCTTATGTCAGACTTCTTGTCCTTGTCTGTAATCCAAGTAGCAAAAGCCTTGGCTATTATTTCTACATCTTCCTTAGTAAGAGTTATATCCAATTCAGAGTTTTCATCCTTATAGGCTACCCCTCTAACATCTGTACCATTTTGTAAACTGAATAACTTGTCCATTTCTTTCTCCTATGGGAATAATCCCTACTATCTACTATATTGTTAATTTTGCCTTCTCAGCATCCTTTATAAAATTTTCTATACCCCTGTCTGTAAGTGGATGGTTGATCATCTGCATTATTACCTTATATGGCACTGTAGCTATGTCTGCTCCTAGCTTTGCAGACTCTAGTACATGGATTGGATTTCTAACACTTGCAACTATTATTTCTGTTTCTATAAAGTTAACTTCAAATATCTGCTTGATGTCAGCTATAAGTCCTAGGCCATCAAATGATATGTCATCTAATCTACCAACAAAAGGACTCACATATGACGCTCCAGCCCTAGCTGCAAGAAGTGCCTGATTAGCTGAGAATATAAGAGTTACATTTGTTCTTATGCCCTTGTCGCTAAGTGCCTTTACTGCCTTTAGACCTTCTGCACACATAGGTATCTTTATAACTATGTTTTCGTGGATCTTAGCAAGCTTTTCGCCTTCTTTTATCATACCTTCATGGTCCATACTTAGTACCTCAGCACTGATAGGCCCATCAACTATAGTAGTTATTTCATTTACTACCTCTGCAAAATCTCTACCTTCTTTGGCTATAAGCGATGGGTTTGTAGTTACACCGCAGATTACACCTAGATCATTTGCTTCCTTTATTTCATCAATATTGGCTGTGTCGATAAAAAAGTTCATATATTCCTCCCGAATTTTATTTGGTTATTTTGATTATACTAACGCTATAAATCCATTTCACTTTCTTAAACAAAGTGTCAATTAAACACCTATAAATAAGTTTAATAAATTATAGCATTTACTTCTATATTATATAGCAAATTTACAAGTTTTGCAATTTAGGTCTTGCAAGTTCTCCCAAGATAAATCACTATTATATAAAATTTCATTAAAATTCAGTTTTCTTTAGATATTTTCCTAGACTTTTTGTTTCAATAGTGTTAAAATCTCTTTATATATAAACATTCAGTTAAGGATTTTATAATAATGTTTGGAAAAAACAATATAAAGGAGATGATTATTAATGGCTTTTTACTTTGATACTCCATCAAGAACTTTCAGTGAGTATTTATTAGTACCAGGTTATTCATCAGCTGAGTGCATACCAGCTAATGTTAGCCTTGTTACACCAGTTGTTAAATTCAAAAAAGGAGAAGAACCAGCTTTAAAGATGAATATACCTCTAGTTTCAGCTGTCATGCAGTCAGTATCTGATGACAATATGGCTGTTGCTCTAGCAAAAGAAGGTGGTATCTCATTCATATACGGATCACAGACTATAGAAAATCAGGCTGCAATGGTAGCAAAAGTAAAGTCTCACAAGGCAGGGTTTGTAATATCTGACTCAAACCTTACTCCAGACCACACACTAGCAGATATACTTGACCTAAAGGAAAAGACTGGCCACTCTACTGTTGCCATAACAGATGATGGTACTGCAAAAGGTAAATTATTGGGAATAGTAGCAAGCCGTGACTACAGAGTCAGCAGAATGTCACGTGATACTAAAGTTCGTGATTTTATGACACCAATAGAAAAAATTGTATACGCAGATAAAAATGTTACTCTTAAAGAAGCCAACAACATAATCTGGGACAACAAGTTAAATTCTCTACCAGTACTAGACGAAGATGGCAAGCTAGTATATATGGTATTTAGAAAAGACTATGATTCACACAAGGAAAACCCACTTGAACTACACGACGCTAAAAAGAGATACGTTGTAGGTGCTGGTATCAACACTAGAGACTACGAAGAGCGTATTCCTGCCCTACTAGAGGCTGGTGTTGACATACTATGCATAGATTCATCTGAAGGCTACTCAGAATGGCAGTCAAGAACTATAGCGTGGGTTAGAGAAAAGTACGGTGACACTGTAAAGATAGGTGCTGGTAACGTAGTTGACAGAGAGGGATTCAGATTCCTTGCTGATGCTGGTGCTGACTTTATAAAGATCGGTATCGGTGGTGGATCAATATGTATCACTAGAGAACAAAAGGGTATCGGACGTGGTCAGGCTACTTCAGTAATTGATGTTGCCAAGGCTAGAGATGAATATTTTGAAGAAACTGGTATATATATTCCAATCTGCTCAGATGGTGGTATCGTATATGACCACCACATCACACTTGCACTAGCTATGGGATCAGACTTTGTAATGCTTGGTAGATACTTCTCAAGATTTGATGAATCTCCAACAAACAAGGTAAATATAAACGGCGTTTACATGAAGGAATACTGGGGTGAAGGTTCTGCTAGGGCTAGAAACTGGCAGAGATATGACCTAGGTGGAGACAAGAAGCTGTCATTTGAAGAAGGTGTAGACTCTTACGTTCCATATGCTGGTTCATTAAAAGACAATGTAAACATGACTCTTGCTAAGGTAAGATCAACTATGTGTAACTGCGGTGCCCTTTCAATTCCTGAACTACAGGACAAGGCCAAGCTAACAGTTGTATCTTCTACTTCAATCGTAGAGGGTGGAGCTCACGACGTTATACTAAAGGACAATAGAAACCTATAATAGAATCCATTAGCATTTTGTTAAAATCAATACGATAAATTAAGGTCGCTCAAATAAGGGCGGCCTTTTCTGTATCCAAGTAAGAACTATAAAATCTGTCCAAATAAAAGCTATAAAATGTCTACAAAAAAACCGCAGGATATATCCCACGGTCACTACTTGCTTAGTCTAAATATGATAGGTAGGCTCCTAATGTACCAATCACCAAGGCCAAAACCAACAATATGCTGGATTTTCTGTAATCCTTCTTGTAAAAGTATATAGACCCTACAGCAATAGCTACCGTCAATAGGCCTATGTAAACAGCTATAATATCACACCTGTTTATCCTCGTTACAGCAAGTAGTCCTAGCAAAATCGCATAGGCTGTAGCTGTATTCTTAATCATATGTCTCTTAAGACCCTTACTTGTTAATATACTATATAGTGCAAGTACCAACAACACCAAAAGTATAATCAATCCTGAAATTGACATTTTTACCTCCAATAAATTCCTATAAAACTCCAATATATAAATCATATACATTATCTAACAATATGTCAATATTTTTTTCAGAATCATATACTCCAGACGCTGAAAACTTAGATCCACCACCCTTTAATGGATACTCATTGGCTAAACTCTTAAATAATTTACCTAAATCTATATAGGTGTGTTCTGATATTGTAGTCTTACTTGCCATAAAGTTTATCATGTATTTGCCTTGCTTTTTATTTGCAAAGATTAGAACAAGAGGTCCACTCTCTACTAGGTGCTTTGCAAGACTATCCAAATACCATGTCTCTTCATTATCAAATTTACTTATAATAACCTTTAATCCCTTGGCATTTGACTTAGCAGAAGATAAGTATATCTCCATATCTTTTTTGATTAGCTCATTTAATAGATAAGCTGATCTACTATAGTAATCATCCTTTTTCTTTTCTATATTTTCCAAACTCTTTATAATATTGTCTTCTCCTGCACTGTACTTATTAAGGACAGAATCGAAAATTCGATCCCTTTTTAACAAGTAATCTACAGCCCTTTTTCCAGCTAAGTATTCAAACCTAGTTCCAGACTTGTGCTTGTAGTACCTTTTTATCTTTACCATGGTGATGTCCCTAGTGTTGTCTAGATGAAGACCACAACAGGCATTAATATCCAGGTCCTCAATTTCAAGAATCCTAATATCACCATCTGTACTTGGAAGAGGCCTTCTAGTTTCTAGACTGTCACCCTCTTTTAAGACATAATTTTTGATATTTATAGCCCTTGAAATCTGGTCATTAGCATAGTCTTCAAGCTTTTTAACCATTTCGTCCGTAAATTCACCATCAATATCTAGCTGAGATACATCTTTACCTATATGAAGACCCTTAGTATTGGCCTTAAACAATTTATAGAAACATCCTGATAAGAGATGCTGACCTGTATGTTGCTGCATACCATCAATCCTGTGGTCCCAATCAAGCTCCATAAGACATTCAATATCACCTGATGATATTTTGTCTGATGATATCTCATATGTAGATAGTACTTGATCCCTAGATACTATATGTTTAATTCTATTATCAACCTCACGAATATCTTCAAGCTTGTATCTATGCTTTACTTCCCCACCACTGACTAGGCTGATAAATCCCCTGTCCATGGGTTGGCCGCCGCCCCCTGGGAAAAATATCGTATCTTCAAACTCTAATTCCAGTAGTTCAGAATTATCATAAGTATTGCAAGCTACAAGTTTTGTTTTAAAATTTTTAAACCATTTATTATCGTAATAACTCATATCTACCTCCATCATCACAAGATATACTATAACCCAAATCTCAAAAAACCTCAATATCAAAACGTTACAAAGGCACCTAATTCAAGGTGCCTAAAATATTTATTAAAATTTTATACTTAAATCTACTTTTTATACTTAAATCTACTTTTTATACTTAAATCTACTTTGTATATTTTCTACTTAACATATTTGATATATTCACCGTATCCTAGTTCTTCCATCTTTTCAAGTGGTATAAACTTTAGGGCTGCTGAATTGATACAATACCTATTGCCTCCCAATGAGTCTGGACCATCTTCAAATACATGACCTAGATGAGAGTTAGCCTTCAAACTCCTAACCTCAGTCCTACTCATACCAAATGAATAGTCAGCCCTCTTATGGATAGACGTATCTTTTATTGGCTTAGAAAATGCTGGCCAACCACAGCCTGAATCAAACTTGTCGCTTGAAGAAAATAATGGCTGTCCATCGACTATATCGACATATATACCCTTGTCAAAATTATCGTAGTATTCATTTTCAAAAGGTACTTCAGTCATATCATTTTGGGTAACTTCAAAAGATATATCAGATAAGATATCCCTTCTTTCCTCCCTAAGATCATTGTTCCTATCCCAGTAGGCCTTTAAAAAATTATGTCTTCCTGAATTCCTATAGTACATTTCATAATGCCTAGACTGAGTCTTATAGTAGTCCTGATGATTATCTTCTGCAGGATAGAACTTTTCAGCCGGAATTATCTTAGTGAAGACCTTCTTATCAGACTCTCTCTCTAATTTATCCTTGTAATAAGTAGCAATCCTCTTTTGATCTTCATCATGGTAGAAAATAGCAGTATGGTACTGACTTCCAATATCGGCAAATTGTCCTGCTGGATTAAAGGGATCTATCTGTCTCCAAAAAACCTCAAGTATTTCTTCGTATGTAATTCTATCATCATATCTAATCTGAACGGCTTCAAAATGACCTGTCTTTCCACTACAAACTTCCTTGTAAGTAGGATTATCTGTCTGGCCGCCGGTATATCCAACCTTTAAATCTAGGACTCCTTCATAACTAGTGAATGGTTTAACCATGCACCAAAAGCATCCACCAGCAAATGTCGCTAATTTTTCCATCGTACAATCCTCCTAATACCACATATACTATTATATAATATGCCCCAATAATATATGCTTAAAACAGAATGTATAAGAAAATATATCATTACATAACAAATTTATATATTATAAAAACTTAAAAGTTGATTTATCAAAATCGATAATTCCTTCTTCTCTTAACCTACTAAGCTCTCTTGAAAGGGCCGACCTATCAACACCTAAAAAATCTGCCATATCCTTTCTCGAATAAGGAATTTCAAAGAAAATATTACATGATTTCATACTCTCCTTTTCTAGAAAATGAAGTATCTTGTCCCTAGTATTCCTCCTAGAAAGTATTTCTATTTTGTTTAGCAGGATTAGGTTCTTATCCGCAAATGTCTTTATAAGACAAGAAATAATTGTAGCCTGTTCACTTGTAAACTTTTCTCCAAGATCAAAATCTGGCCTTAGCAACCTATCTGTATTTATAGTCATCAATAATGACTTTTTCTCAGCAGTGGCTGTGACAGGGCACACCTTATTGGATGTCATGGAAAATACCTCTGCAAATATCTGGCCAGGACTTATCTTATCTATTATATTTCTATTTCCACTTTCGTCACTCTTAGAAAGCACTATCTCACCCTCCAAGAGAAAGCACATATTCTCATAAATATGTCCCTCTTCAAATAAATTTTGTCCCTTGCTAATTGCTATAGTTTTTGCACCTATTAAATCGAGAAATTCTGCTAGGTCACCTAGAGCAAAATTTTCAAACAAAATATTATTTTTTATTAAATCTATATACTTATTAATCATAATACACCCCTATAGAGATTTTTCTTTTTACTTATATTCTTCCTTGGATGTAGGTAGTCCCTTCTTTACTAGCTTGTCATTTATAGTCTCTCCTGCAAGAGTATGTATAACTGCAAAAAGAGGCACACCCAATACCATACCAATTAGTCCAAAGAACTTGCCTGCTAGTAGCAATGAAAATAGTATCCAGAATGATGATATACCTAGAGATCCACCTAGTATCTTCGGACCTATAACATTACCATCAAGCTGTTGGATGATAAATATTATAATTGTTAACCATAAAGCCTTAATAGGACTTACAAATAGGACAAGTATAATAGATGGCACAGCTCCTATAAAAGGACCAAAAAATGGAATTATATTTGTAACACCTATTATAAATGTAATAAGTATAAGGTAAGGCATCTTAACAATATATAAAACTATAAAGGCTATTGCACCTATAATTGTAGAGTCAATTATCTTACCAACTATAAACTTACCAAACATATCATTTGAAAGATCTGTCACATATAGAATATAGTCACCAGCACTAATTGAAAATACAGCTCTTATAAACTTCTTACACATAGCGTAGAAGCCTTCCTTATCAGCCAAGACATATACAGATATAATTATACCTAAAACTAGGTTCCATATACTCTTAAGCACCATTAAAAGTGTGTTTGCGAGATAAGGCATAAGGTTGGTAGCAAATTCCATCAATTGCTTTCCTATTTCCTCTATCTTAGCCGTTACAAATTCCTTTGCAGGTCCTGATATTTCTATACTGCTTATAAGAGAATCTGTATATAGGTATAGTTTATTCACTATTCTCGGAAAGTCAGTTATTATAGATGATAAACTGGCTGCAACCTCTGGCAATATGAACTCTATAAACAAGTATACCAAGATACAAACAGTAAAATAAGTCATCAATAGTGATAGGGTCCTCATTTTTCTATGGCTAATTCCCTTCTTGGCTATATTCAATATTATCTTATCCTCATAAAAAGCCAACATAAAATTGAATAAGTAAGCCAAAGAAAATCCTATAATAAAGGGTCTTATTATAGCTATAAAGGTATTAAATAGCTCACTCAACTTAGTAAACTTAGTAAGTCCAAGATATAGCATGATACCAGATGCAATTACTATCACTGAATACAGTGCAATAGTCGTATATTTTTTGTTCCAATCAAATTTCATTTTTAATCAGTTTCCCCCTCATACTGCGACCTGTATAGTTTGCTATAAAATCCATCTAGTTTCATCAGCTCTTCATGATTGCCTTGCTCGACTATATCTCCTTCATTCATAACTAGTATCAAGTCTGCGTTTCTTATTGTTGAAAGTCTATGGGCTATTATAAAACTAGTCCTGTTGACTACCAGGTTATCCATGGCCTTTTGTATCATCTGCTCAGTACGTGTATCTACAGAACTTGTCGCCTCATCCAAGATTAGTACCCTAGGATCAGAAAGTATGGCCCTTGCTATTGTCATAAGCTGTTTTTGTCCCTGAGAGATATTGCTTGAATCCGCAGTCAACATAGTGTCATAACCATGAGGCTGGGTCATTATAAACCTATGGACATAGGCAGACTTTGCAGCCCTTTTAACCTCTTCATCACTGGCATCTAACTTACCATACCTTAGGTTGTCTTTTATAGAGCCTGTAAACAGCCAGGCATCCTGAAGAACCATGGCAAACTTGGACCTATAACTTTCAAAGTCTAGTTCGTTGATGTCCTTACCATCAATTCTTATAGTCCCCGAATTTGCCTGATAAAACCTCATAAGTAGTTTGACAAGTGTAGTCTTACCAGCACCAGTCGGTCCTACAATAGCAACCTTTTGTCCTGGGCTAACGTGTAGATTAAAATCATTTATAATAATCTTATTTTCTTCATATCCAAACCTAACGTGGTCAAAGTCTATAGCACCCTTGAAAGACTTTTCATCTATTATATCCTTCTTACTTAAATCTACCTCTTCTTCATCAAGAAACTCAAATATCCTGTCAGCTGCAGCGACTGTAGACTGAAGTAGGTTCATAACCTGGGCTAACTGGTTAAGAGGTTGGGTGAAAGTCCTCATATACTGGATAAATGCCTGTATATCACCAACTTGAATATTTCCATTTATAGCCATATAGCCACCGAAGATAGCTACTATTGCATAGCCCAGATTGCCTACAAACATCATTATGGGCATCATAACTGAAGATAAAAATTGAGACTTCCAACCACTTTCATATAGCTTATTGTTAATCCTGTTAAACTCAGTTATTTCATATTTTTCTCCCATATAGCCTCTTATTACTTCTTGTCCAGAGAATGATTCTTCTATCTTTCCATTTATCTTACCTAAGTGTTTTTGCTGGTCTTTAAAGTACTTCTGTGAATTTTTGATTACAAGTCCAAGCACCAAGACAGTTATAGGTAAAACAACCAAGGATACCAAACTCATAACTAGGTTTATAGACACCATCATCACAAATACACCAACTACAGTTATCAAGGATGTCACTAGCTGCATCAATGATTGGTTAAGGGTTGTACTAAGTGTATCTACATCATTTGTAACCCTAGATATTATGTCACCCTTAGAATTTGTATCGTAATAGCTTATAGGTAGCCTATTGAACTTCTCTGATATATCCTTTCTAAGATTGTAGGTTACCCTCTGTGATACACCAGACATTATATATGATTGAATATAAGAGAATAGTGAGCTAAGTGTGTACAGGATTATCAAGGTAAATACTATCATGCCTACCTTGTAAAAATCTATTCCATCCTGAGGATTTTGTACCTTTCTCATCATCCCCTTAAATATCTCAGTTGTTGCATTACCCATTATCTTTGGTCCAACTATAGCAAATATAGTAGATAATATAGCAAATACAAATACTATAAGTATCTTTAATTTCTCATCTGCTAGGTAGCTGGACAATCTTTTTAGTGTAGCCATAAATGATTTTTTGGAAGACTTGTTTTTCTTACTCGCTGATTTCATTGTTCAACTCCTCCTCTGTCATCTGTGATTTTGCTATTTCATAGTATACCTCGCAAGTTCTTAGAAGGTCCTTATGCCTACCCCTACCTGCTATCTTACCATTTTCAATTACCAATATTTCATCTGCATCCATAATAGTATTTATCCTCTGAGCAACTACTATTATAGTCTTGTCAGATAATTTTTCTTTTATACTCCTACGAAGCATCCTATCAGTCTTTGAATCAAGGGCTGAGAAGGAGTCGTCAAATACAATAATTTCTGGATCTCTTGCTATAGCCCTTGCAATAGATATCCTCTGCTTTTGACCACCTGATAGGTTTGCACCAGCCTGCTCTACCTTAGAATCAAAGCTGTCTTTCTTAGACTGGATAAACTCCATTGACTGTGATATCTCTGCAGCTTGTTTAATTGCAAAATGATCAAATGCAGGATTGGCATATCCTATATTAGACCCAATAGTACCTGAAAATAGGGTTGCCTTTTGGTTTACAAGAGATATCTTTGTTCTAAGCACCTTGAGAGGCATATTCCTCACATCAACACCATCTACAAGAATATTTCCTGATGTAGCCTCCAAGAACCTAGGTATAAGCTTTACAATTGTAGATTTGCCAGAACCAGTTGACCCTATAATTGCTAGGGTATTGCCCTTAGGTATTGAGAAACTAATATCGCTTATTATATCCTCTTCTGCCCCTTCATACCTAAAACTTACATCCTTAAATTCTATGCTGCCTTCTTTATTGAACTTATTTACCCTACCTTCGTCTTTAATAAGTATCTCGCAGTCCAATACCTCACCTACCCTATTGGCAGATATCATGGCCCTTGGCACTATAATAGACATCATAGATATAAATAAAAATGCCATTATAATCTGCATAGCATACTGGATAAATGCCATCATATCACCAACCTGTAGATTACCTGATTCTATAGCCTTGGCGCCAAACCATATAATCAATAGAGTTGCCCCGTTCATTACAAACATCAACATAGGCTGCATTATTGACATAAGCCTTGATATAAATAGGTATATTCCTGTAAGTTCAGTATTTACCTTGTCAAATCGTTCTTCTTCATATTTGGCAGTACCAAATACCCTGTTGACCTCTATACCTGATATAAATTCCATAGATACTAGGTTCAACTTGTCAACAATAGACTGTACAATCTTAAACCTTGGCATAGCTATATACATGACTACCGCTATACTAACCAATGTTACAAGTATTGCAAGTACGATTATCCATATCATAGAAACATTGAGTTTCAATATGCTGCTAAATGCGCCTATAGCCATTATAGGACCATAAAATATAAATCTTAGTGCCATTACAGAAGATTGTTGAATCTGTTGTATATCATTTGTGCACCTTGAAATCAATGATGCACTAGAAAATCTGTTCATTTCATACTGTGAAAACTTAAGCACCTTTGAATATGAGTCCCTTCTAAGGTTCCTAGCTATTTTTGTAGAGACCCTAGACGATATAAAGCTAACTCCTATTGATGCAATTCCACCAAGAAGTGCTATAAACAACATCCACCTAGCTGTTGACCACATATATGCTTTTTGTATCTTATCTACATTCACTCCATAAGTCTTATACAATTCTTTGACCATTCTTACCGATATTTGTTTTTTGACTTGTTCAGTTAGACCTGTATCTGAAGCCAGTTCCATTCTCGGTTTCTTACCTGCCTCAATATCCTTATCTGATAGGTATATAGCCATTTTAGTCAATGAATCCGCCATGTATTTATCCAACTTAAGATAGTCACTTTTCGTCAACTTGTCTTTTAGTACATAGTAGTTTGTATCCTCATACTTTGAAGATATCATCTTAGCATTCTCATTTTCTTGCCTAATTTTTTTGTTTTCCTGACTATCGCTCTCAGGTTCCCATCTCTCATATGAACTAGCAATCTTGCCCTTGTATCCTACTTTTGTTATGGAAAGTAAGACACCATATGTTTTCTCATCTATTACTCTTGGTGTAGACTCTTTTAGTCCTCCCTGCTGGATTCCTACATTTACAATATCAGAAGTGTACTTGGGTAGCATCAATTCAAACTTGACCTGTACAACTAATATAGCAACCAAAAGCAGTATTGATAATATATGTTTGCCATAATAAGACATTACTCTCTTCATAATACTTGATCCTTTCATAAATACTCTAAAGAATATTATACCATTTTTTCATAGATAATATCCAATCTGTTTGTAAATTATATCTTAAATTTAAATACCCCACACAAGTATTTAGCTTATGTGGGGGTTGATGTCTTTTAAATTTTTATTAACTACTTATATCTAGGAACTTGGTAGGCTAGATTATGAGTAGAATTTGAGTAGGATGCTATCTCAGACATGACCCTACCTATATGTGAAGGCCACTGTATAGCTGTTGCATACTGGTGATAAATAGATGTAGTAGACCACTTCATCTTGTAAAGTGTATTCTGGTCATACTTGCCGCTATGTATATACCTATTAGATATCCATGTAGCTGCACCATCAATACCTGCAGCAACACTTGTCCAACCATTCTTGTAGGCTGTAGCAGTACCTCCTGCAAAGGCATTACCATCGACTGCACCAATACCAAAGAAGTTATAGACAGTCTTTCCATTTACTACATTACCACGTGCAAGCTTTGAAGTACCTCTTCCTGTTTCTATAAATGAATGGGCAACAAGATAGATTACATCTATGTTGTTCTTCTTAGCCGCATTTATAAATGCCTGCCCCTGATTATGGAATGGATTACCAACTGGACAATACCTGTTAATATAACTGTTTAACTGGTCAACACTTATGCAATTTGAAAATCTATCCAACCTTACAAACTGCATCATACCTGTGCTGTCAGTGAAATTATTAGGATCCATCAGGTATGTAAGTTCCTCTTTAGTAGCCCTAGGCCAACCTGGAGCATTCGATACATTTAGTGCATTTGACATCTGCATATTAACATGGTCACTAAGACTCATATTCATGTCCTGGTAACTTACTCCACCCTGTATTCCAGCATTTGAGTTCCTATTTGCAATGTTAGGGTCTATACTAGGTTTTGTTTCAGCCTCATTTATTTCATCCCTAGGAGCTTCTTGTGTCTTACCTGTATCCTTTAAGTAGTAAGAAGATACATAGCCTGTCTTACCATCCTTAGTAATCTTTGCCCAACCATTAGTGTTGGCTTCAAATACCACTTCATCTCCCTTATATATTGTCATCAATTTAGCACTAGTTGCCTTAGCTTCTCTTCTGACATTTAACTGGTTTGATGTTACTGTCATTATAGTCTTTGCTGGTATACTTGAAGTGTTGGCATTTACATCAGATAAGTATCTACTTGATAAGTATCCAACCTTACCATTAAAATCAACCTTACACCAACCTACCCTATCTTCTAATAATCTTACTATATCTCCTTTTTTAAGTACGGCAATTATTTTACTTGATGTTGTCGCACCCTGTCTAAGATTTAGCGTAGGATTGTTGATCATCTTCTGACTACCAACGTTAGAGTTTAGTTTTACATTGTTATTATCCTCACCCTTGATAATAGAATTAGACTGTACCCAACCTTCATGGTTTCCACTTTTTATATGTGACCATCCATCTTTTTCTTCTAATATAGTGACTTCTGCACCCCTCTTTAGTACAAAACTTACCCTATCATCCATGCTGGGATTAGTTCTTATATTTACAAATTCAAAATTTATATGTCCAACACTAGCCTCAGCATTTGCATTCATACCTAGGGCAGGTATAAGAGCTAGGGCAGACAAAAACATCTTAGTTTTCAATTAATATTACCTCCAATACTATTCAATAAACAGTAAGATTTGAAAAAATACCTACTGACTTTAATCTATCCTTCATTCCAAAATATACTCTATTATAACAAATAATTACAGCTATGTAAATAATTATGGCCAAAAATTACAAAAAAGTTACAAGAATACACGTAACTAATATTATTTTGTCTACAATCTACCAATATTATTTTCATCTAGCAAGCAATCAAATAATCTCTGTGGTATAATTTAATTGTGGTATTTAAATCAACTATATCAAGTTATATCACTTATAATTCTCTTAACTCAAGGAGGTCTAATATGACAAATGAAGAAAAAACATTGACGTATAATGAAAATATAAGCAAACTAAGGGATTACATAAAAAATGCAAAAAGGATTGTATTCTTTGGTGGTGCAGGTGTATCTACGGAATCTAATATACCAGATTTTAGGAGTTCCAATGGGCTATTTTCAAAAAAATTAAACAGGCAGTTTTCACCCGAACAACTAGTTTCACATACTTTTTTTGTTAGGTATACAGAGGATTTTTTCTCTTTTTACAAGTCCAATATGATATATAAGGATGCAAAGCCAAACAAGGCCCACCTTGCCCTAGCAAAACTGGAAAAAAATGGGTAAGTTGGACTCAATAGTAACTCAAAATATAGATGGCCTCCACCAACTTGCAGGTAATACTAGGGTATTTGACCTACATGGAAATATCAACCACAATACCTGTACCTCATGTAAGGCAAAATACAATCTTGATGAATTCTTAGACCTAGGAGATCCTGTACCACGCTGCAAAAAGTGTGGTTCTATAGTCAAGCCAGATGTAGTCCTATACGAAGAGTCACTAGACGACAAAACTATATCTGGAGCAATCAACTCTATATCCAAGGCTGACCTGCTTATAGTTGGAGGAACTTCACTTGTAGTTTACCCAGCAGCTGGATTTTTGGACTATTTTAAGGGAGACCACATTGTACTTATAAACAAGTCAAGTACACAGTTAGACTCAAGAGCCGACCTAGTAATCAATGAATCTATAGGTAAAGTACTTGATGATGCTATCAACTACTAAAGCTAAATAGGGAAGAAAGATATAAATAAATATATAAATAAGCATCCAAAATATCTATGAAAATAAAAATATAAATAAATGTGATAATAAAAATACGTGCACAAATGTACACGTATTTTTATTATCACATATTATTAATTTAGATGCAATCTTTAGATAAAGATTCTTAAGAATTAATAAAGTTTTTCAGTCGCCTTAAATAGAACTGACAAGCTCTTTTCTAGACTCTTCTTAAACTTTTCATCAAAGCTAGACATATTATTAGCTATTGATGTAGCTATTCTATCTTCTTCGCTCTTAAGTACTTCTTTACCTTCTTCAGTTAGACCATAGAATGTATTTCTTCTATCTTTTTCATCCTCTTCTCTAAAGACATATCCTAGTTCTACCATCTTATTTAAAAGAATACATAGGCTTGATGTTGATACATACAAGTCCTTACTTAGATTCTTTAATTCAATCTTATCATATTTCTTAACTTGCTCTAGTGTAAAAAACTGCTTAGAAGTTAACTTCTGTATTTTCTTAGTTCCTGTACCTGCAATATTTTTGATAAGATTGTCAAATAAGTTTAAATTCTGTAAAATTAGGAGTGCTAATTCCTTATCTTCCATTTTTTTGCCTCCAATACTTAAAATAATAATCTCCATAACCATTGTCTTTTTGTATAAAATATATTAACAATTTTAATATAACATAAATCCTATACAATTAAAAGACCTAAATTAAATAAATTTAAAGTTTTCTATTTTTTTATAAATTATACATAAATATTAATTAAGAATTTCTTAATATTAATATAAATCTTTCTTTATGATTTCAATTCTAGTCTATTCCATTACTATTTGGGCTATCCGGCAGCTCCTCAAGAGACTGAATGTCTAGTAATTTTAAAAATTCATCAGTAGTCCTATATATTATAGGCTTGCCTGTTTTGTTGAGCCTGCCAGCCTCATATATAAGGTTGTTGTCTATAAGTGTAGCTATTACCTTGTCGCACTTGACTCCCCTGATCTCTTCTAGGTCATTTTTTGTTATAGGCTGCTTGTAAGCAATTATTATCAAAGACTCAAAAGTTGCCTGACTAAGGTTTTTCTTCTTGTTGGGTTCAACAACTCTCTTAACAAAGTCACAATATTCATCATTCGAACACATTTGGTATTTATCGTTTAACTTAATTATCTGTATGCCCCTTTTGTTTTCCTTATATTCCTCTATAAGTTTATTCAGCATAAGTTCAATTTCCTTAAAAGAAAGCTCTTCATTTATAGCCATATTTAATTCTTTTATTGAAATAGGTTCTGCATACGAAAACATTATAGCTTCTATTATATTTTTGATATCACTTCTTCTCATATATTACTCCTGGTTCAACTTAATAATTTTTATCTGGTCGTAGAATTTTTCCTGTACAATCTGAACTTCCTTTAACTTGACCATCTCAAGTACAGCCAGAAAACTGGCGATAATCTCTTTTTTATCCTGCTCTTTACTTATATTAGAAAAATCTAGGATTGCACCATCCTTTAACATCTCTCTTATGTATGTTATCTTATCTTCTACAGATACTATCTTGTTCTTGACAATGGTCTTTAGTTTTTGATTCTTTTCTAGCTTTTCTTCCATTTTGACCAAGTCCTTGTCTGAGAACAAGCTAGGCAGTATATCTATTATCTTATCAAGATTTATTGATCCTAGGTCATATACAAGGTCAGAACTATGGTTATTAGGAGCACTCCTATAATATCTCCTGTCATACTCACTAACCCTTGGAAGCAAGTCTTCAGATATATTTTTGTACTTTTTGTACTCCTCTATTTTTTGGACAAGTTCAAGTCTAGGGTCTTCCTGGTCTAAGGACTTGTCTTTCTGGTAGAGAACATATCTAGACTTTATCTCTAAGAGTTTTGATGCCATAGCTATAAAGTCACTGGCAGTATCAAGGTCGATTCCCTGCATACTATCTACATACTCAACATACTGGTCTGTTATTTCAACTATAGATATGTCCCTTATGTCTATTTTATTTTTATTTATCAAATCAAACAAAAGGTCCATAGGCCCTTCGTATATTCCCGTCTGCACGCTGTAAGACACGCACTTCACCTCACTTAATTAATTTATATTACAAGAACAACCTGACTAAGCCCAAAAACAGCCCATAGATAGGACTCAGTATATATGTTAGCTTACCTGAAAACATAAGGACTATAAATAGTATATAGGCGTAGTTTGAGTAGGCATACATCTTCTCTACTATTCTAGCTGGTAAAAATGTTGCCAATACGTTCCAACCATCAAGTGGTGGTATAGGAAGTATATTAAAGGCTGCAAAACCAATATTATAGGTAATCATAGCAACAAATATGTCTGAAAACAGGGGACTAGTTATAAACCTACTCATTATTGCAAATACTATTGCAGAAACAAGGTTGAATGCTATACCAGCCAAGGATACAGTAATATTCCCTAATCTCAGATTCCTGTAGTTGTATGGGTTGACAGGCACTGGCTTTGCCCATCCAAAATGTATCAAAAACATCATCAACATACCAAATGGATCAATATGGTCTATGGGATTAATAGTCATCCTTCCCATATTTTTGGCTGTATCATCACCGTTTAAATGAGCTACATAGGCATGACCAAACTCGTGAATTGAAATTGCAAACAAGATGGCCAAAGCACTCGTCAAAAACGATGAAATTGAATTTAAAAAATTTATATCAAAATTCATTTTTTCCTCCTTAAAATAGTACTAAAGAGATTATAAAACAAGAACCTTTAGATACTATTAATTCTTGTTTTACAAAAATCATTTTACAAAAATAAGAGGACAACCAATAGCTATCAGCCCTTGGTTGACCCCTTAACGACTCTTTCTATACTTCCATCAATATAGGCAATATCATAGGATTTCTCTTAGTCTTAATATACAGATAATCCTTTAGTTCTTCCTTTATAGTATTCTTGATATAAGCCCATTCTTTTATATTCTTTGACTCACACTGTTCAAATACATTGTTTATTATAGCCTTTGCGCCATCCATCAAGCCCTCAGACTCTCTCACATATACAAATCCTCTTGATATGATGTCTGGACCTGCAAGTATCCTACCATCTTCCTTAGATAGGGTTACAACAATAGTCATAAGTCCATCTTCTGATAGGTGCTTTCTATCCCTAAGGACAATATTACCAACATCTCCAACCCCAAGACCGTCTATAAGAATTCTACCTGAGGCTACTCTTCCGGCCTTTCTAGCAGACCTCCTATCCACCTCAAGGATATCTCCATTGGATATTATAAATATATTATCTGGGTTAGTACCTACACTCTTTGCAAGCTCTGCATGTCTCTTTAACATCTTGTACTCACCATGGACTGGCAAGAAGAACTTTGGCTTGGCAAATGCCTGCATCAGCTTTAATTCATCCTGTCTAGCATGACCAGATACGTGTATATCAGCTATGTCACTAGATACAACCTCTGCTCCCTTTTCTAGTAGGAAGTTTATGATTTTTGATACTGTCTTTTCATTTCCTGGTATAGGATGGGCTGAGATAATAACTAGGTCACCCTTCTTTATCTCTACTTTTTTGTGTTCTGAATTAGCCATTCTTGCTAGGGCTGACATTGGTTCACCCTGAGAACCTGTTGTGATTATGACAAGTTCTTCATCCTTATACTTGTGTATATCGTTTAAATCAATTATATGCTCATCTGTAGTCAAATATCCTAAATCCTTGGCAACACCTAATATATTGACCATAGATCTTCCTGATACTGCTACCTTTCTTCCGTACTGCTTGGCTGCATCAGCTATCTGCTGTAGCCTGTGAATATTAGATGCAAATGTAGCAACAATTATCCTCGAATTCTGAGCCTTTTTGAATAGATCATCAAGACCTGCTCCCACGCTCTTTTCAGACATTGTAGAACCTGGCTTGTCTGCATTTGTTGAATCCGCCATCATCAATAGGATACCCTCTTCGTCACTAATCTGGCATATCCTATGTATATCCATCATTTCACCATCGATAGGTGTAAGGTCTATCTTAAAGTCTCCCGTATGGTATATAACCCCTTGATTAGTATGTACTGCTATAGAGTAAGCATCCGGTATAGAATGGTTAACTCTTATAAATTCCACGCTCATGTGCTTTAACTTAATCTGGTCCCTAGAACCTACCGTATTAAGTTTAGCCTTTGTAATCCTGTGTTCTTTTAGTTTTACCTTTACAAGCTCCATACTCAAGGCTGAACCATACACTGGAACGTTAATCTTCTTCAAGATGTAAGGCATTGCTCCAATGTGGTCCTCATGACCGTGAGTGATAAATATCCCCTTCACCTTGTCTATATTCTTCTCTAAATAAGTAATATCTGGTATTACTATATCAATTCCCAACAATTCATCTTCTGGGAAACATAGACCTGCGTCTATTACTATTATCTCGTCCTTATACTCAATAATGGTCATATTTTTACCAATTTCGTTTAGACCACCTAGAGGTATAATCTTTATCTTATCGTTATTATTTCTTGACAAAATCTACTCTCCTTTTTATTTTATTTAACTTAATCACGAACACAAATGTTACTATATATAATACCACACTTTTATATCTTTTAAAATATTTTTTATATAGAATAGCGATTATTTGACATTTTGTTTCAATTTATGTATGATAAACTGAGAATATGAAGATAAAGGAAAGGATTTATTATGAGGGGTAAAACACACTTGATCCTAGGCAGCCTATCGAGCCTAGAACTTGCAATACTTTACAATATTCCTATAGGACCTGTTGGACTGGCTAGTGTCTTATTTTGCTCTATTGTGGCGGACCTAGACGAGTCCAATTCCAATGTTATGAACAATATCATAAGAAAAGATACTACAAAAAAAATCCACACCCTGCTATCATACTTCTTAGCAATAGTCCTTTTTTACTACTCCCAGAAAGTTGGTAAAAACTTCTACCTGGCACTCGGTATCTCGGTGATTGTGGTAACCCTTACAGCAAAAAAATTCACAGCTGGTAAATTAAGAAATATATTTATATTTATATTTTTCTTTATACTATCTCTTAATTTTTATCTTTTTGATTTTAATTTGGGGCTTGTTTTTATCAGTAGTTTATTGTCACTGTTTCCATTTTTAAAACACAGGAAACTAACCCACTCACTCATTATGTTACTTATAGTCTATGGACTTGTCCATCTAGTTGAAGTACAGACCGGTATCAGGCATCTGGCCATCTTGTCTACTATAGCTTACTCAAGTCACCTAGTGCTTGATCTGACAACCAAAATGGGGATACCTCTTTTCTACCCCTTTAGTTCAAAAAACTATAGCCTGTTTCCTTTGAGAGTCGGCTCCTTATTTTGCAATATGGTAGAAAATATCCTTATAGTCATAATGGCCATCATATTTTCATTATCACTAATAAGTATAGGACCAAGATTTAAATAAATATAAAATCACTCAAAAACCACAATAAAAAACAGCAAGCATATTCACTAACACTTTTAAGCTAACTATCAGTAAAAAGTTCAGTCCTATTGCTTGCTATTTTTTAATTAAAATCGTTTATTCTATATTTGTATTTTTAATTCTTGTATCTTCAATTTTCTACTTAGAATTTTGTGTTTTAACCTACTATTTCGCTTCTTCCAACTTAGCTGTTAACATTCTATTATAGTCTGTTTCGTCTAATGAGTTTACTAGCTCATAAGCCTCGTCCATCCATCCGATAAACCTATAGCCATCTTTTGTTGGTCTTTCTAGTTTATTTTAATACAATATTTCTATCGATTTGGTATAATGTACTTTTCTAATATCATGTTTTCTTGACTTATCCTCTTATACAAAACTATGGCATATAGAGGCAAAATGACTAAACTTGTTAATTTGGCATGGCACAAAAGTCCTATACCACATAGTTCAGGCATTATATTCAAGAAGTAGTTTGGATGTTTAAAAGTCCTGAACAACCAGTGATCCACATACTTATGATTTTTTAAAAGCATCAACTTTACAGTCCATATATCACCTAGAATGCTAATAACTGTATAAAGAACTATCATAGAGAAAATCACCATGGATATTCCTACTAGTCCAACACTATCAAGCCTAACCCCTCTAATTATGGCTTCGATCGGACAAAATACATAAAAAAGAATGTGTAGTATGGTTATGGCCTTTGTGTTTTTTACACCAAATTCTTTTCCACCATTTTTTAATATTCTCTTTTCGTTTTTGATAGATATTTTAAGAAAGTACAACCTTAAAACAAATATTAAAACTACTAAAAGTGGTACTACATAATTTTTAAACAATAAAAATCCCCTCCAATAACTTATTTTACAATACAATATTATAAAATAATTGGAGGGAATAATCCATTTATAATTTTCTATTTTTTTCTGTGGATTCACTTAAATTTTCTATAATAATATTAAAGAAAATATTAAAATACACTAAGTTTACTCTGCTTCTGGCTTGTTCTTACAAACCTGACATTTTCCATAGAACTTTAGGTCATGGTTTTGAACTACAAATCCATACTTTTCTTCTACCTGAGATTCTATAGCATCTAGTAAGTCTTCTCTAACCTCTATAATAGCACCACAATCATTACAGATTAGGTGGTGGTGGTGGTGAGCATCTTCACCTTCAATATTTATTTCATATCTAATACAACCATCATCCAAGTTCAACTTTGATATACCATTTATTTCATCTAGTAACTGCATAGTTCTATAAACTGTTGCTAGACCTATTTCTGGGCAATTTACCCTTACCTTATCATATATTTCTTCACTGCTAAGGTGTGATTTTTCATTCTGTATTAAAACTTCAATTATAGCTCTTCTTTGTGGCGTTATTTTAAAGCCAGTTGCTTTAAGTTTTTCTTTAAGTATCTCCATTGTGTTTTCCATTTATTTACCTCCTAACTTTCAATTGATAATGTTATTAATTAATATATTATAGTAAATACAGATATCTGTCAATACATTTTTTAAAACCCCTTGGCAATGATTCCAAGGGGTCTTATAATAATTATTAATTTTTTCTTAATATAGTTAAATATATGAATGTATTAATTTTGTTTGAAAATATATTTCAAGTAGGTATATACTTGTTATCCCAAAAAATTATTCTCATAAACAACTGAAAATATTAAATATTTCTTTCATGTTTTTACTATATATATTTAGAACTTTTTAAAATCTAGATAATTCTGGAGTATAAGTACTGCAGCCAGTTTATCTATAACTTTTTTTCTGTTTTTTCTACTTACATCTCCACTGATCAACATTTTTTCAGCAGATACAGTTGTAAGTCTTTCATCCCAAAATTCTACCTCAAGTTTAGTCTCTTCTTTGATTAGTTCACAAAACTTCATTACCTTTTCAGCTTGTGGCCCTACAGTTCCATTCATATTCTTAGGTAGGCCAGACACTATTAGGTTTACATTCTGTTCCTTTATAATATCTTTTATAGCCTCTATATCCTTTTTCTTGCTCTCTCTCTTTATAGTTGTAATACCCTGAGCTGTCATACCCATCAGGTCGCTTACAGCAACTCCAATAGTATTATTACCTATATCAAGGCCCATTATTCTTCCAATTAGCATATTTTCTCCTTATTTACATTTTCTATACTCATCTTTTCATTTATCATTATTATAATAATTGGTATCAGTAAGTATATCGAATCAGTAGCTGACGATATTATACCTGAATCATTTACAAAAAGTGTAACTATACATCCAACCATTATAGATAGGTAGCCCTTATAAATAAGAGGATACTTTGCCTTCATAGCCGCAAAGTTCTTATTTGGCCTGAATATTATAAGGGCAAGTATAGCAAGACCAGCTAGTAAAATATTGACCCAAACTGTAGTCTGAGCAAGTTTTACATTCATCTCTATCTTTCTAGCAAATACATTGACTATTTCCATAGGTCCGTTGGCAAGTATCTGGTTGACGAAATTGCCTAGGTGGGATCCAAGACCAAGGGCGATATCTGCTATAGCAAAGGCTACAACAAGACCACCAGTAGCCAATAATATCATAAAGGCCTTTTTAAAGTCTATCTTGATATCGTATATCAGCAGAATAAATACTATATAGGCTACACACTCTGATATAGCTCCACCGACATTGGCCCCCATAGCTGGATAGGCTGATGTAAATAGGACTAGCAGTAAAAATGGTACAACCATCCATCTTTTGATAGACTTGTGTTCCAAAAGTATGGCAAAGGCAATAATTGCACTACCTATTGTGACACCTTCATATTCGTTACCTATACCGTAATATCTAGCCCCTATCATAGGATCATAACTCATGATATTACTCTCCATAAGCGGTGTATAAAGGGCTGAATCAACCACAATAATAGCTATCATGGCACTTGCGAATAGGCATATCTGCTTCATATCGTCATTCTTGAACAAGACCCTACCAGCCAAATAATATACTATGGTTGCAGCTATTATGGAAAGAGCAACTCCAGGTTCTGTCCTGGCCTGCAATATAGGTGCTGTCAAAAATGCAAGTGGCATTATTAGACCAAGCTTGACAAATTCCTTTAGAACATTTAAGACCTTACCCCTATGCTTCTGAGGTATCTTTTCCTTCTTCCATAGGGCTAGGGCACATATAATCCAAGATGCCACTATTATAGTTACGTAGATGTTTATTATAGACATTCTTATTGAAGATATGGCTATAATCTTCTTGTAGTCTTTTTGTAGGTATTCAAAAGAATTTTCCATAGGGACTGACTTGATTACCCTACCATTCATAAATTTGTTCTTTAGTCCAAACCTATTTAGTATATCAACACCAAGGTCTATATTGGCTATTACTCCCTTACGCCTAGTTGTCGATGTCTCCAAAAGACCTGAACCCTTTTCAGACTTGTCTATCCTGATAACTGGTGCCAGTCTCCTGTTGTTCTTGTAGTCTAGCCTACTTGGGAATGACCCTATTATATATATAGTATCATTGTCACCAGCCATCTTTAGAGTACTTGCTATGTACTTGTTGGCCTCTGAGTATACCATTCTTTTCATCTTAGCATAGGTATTCTTATTTAAGTTTTCCTTGTATTCATCAAGTCTAAATGTATCCCCTAGCTCAACAAAAAGTAGGTCAGATGACTCATAAAGCCTCTTTGTTTCTTCTCTTAATTTCTTGTAGTCAGTTCCTATTCCATAAGGGAAGTTGGTTTTTTTCTTGTTTATCCCATCAAGGACACCATCATGTATCCTACCCCTACTGTCCATAACAGCAAGGCAAAAATCCCTATTCTTGACAAACTGACCCGTAGAGTCATAGTAGTCACTATTACCTAAGACACCTATCTTTTTGCCATTTGAAGATAGGGTCTGACCCAAGTATCCTATACTAGACTTGTACTCTCCCTTATTTTGATTGTAAAAATCAATAAAATTGATATTATCCAGGTTGATGTTTAGGGCCTTTGTTCCAGTAGCAGCTTGGTAGATCTTTTTCTGGTCTTCTGTAGATTTTTCAAAACTGATCCTTGTCTCAGGCAGTATATTTACCCTACCTGTAGAGCCAATACTAGCATAGTTTCTCCTATCATCATATCCCTTGTCTCCCCTAATATTCATCTGACCTATAAAGGCAGACTTGTCAATTAGGCCACTTATACTCTTAAACCTAGACATATTGTCCATGTTAACCCTATTCATATCTATCACTATAACCTTGCCCTTGTTTTTGGCTGTATTGTTGTCAGCGCTTGGATCAACCTCTCCCTTTTCTATAGGCATCTCAGTAGCAAGTTCCATCTTATCGGATTTGACCTGACTGGCAAGTGCAGGTGTCGCAAAAGTCACCAATAGAATCAGGGTGAGCATAAGTGATGAAATCTTCTTAATCATTCCTTATTACTCCTCAACATTCAAATATTTTTTAATAATTTCTTCTAGTATCTCATCTCTTTCAAAAGACTTAATAGCAGCCCTTGCATTATTGTAGCTAGTGATATAGCTAGAATCTCCAGATAGCAGGTATCCTATTATCTGGTTTACAGGATTGTAGCCCTTTTCTATCAAAGAATCATAAACATAATTGATAGTTTCTGCAACATCCATTTTTTCATCGGACAAACCCTCAAATTTCATTGTGTATCCTAAATTTTTATCCATAAAAATCCCTCCTAATGAATTATTATTTTTAATTGTTCTTGTAATTATGGCTATTAAAATCACTCACCCACTGTAATTGTATGCCACTTACAATGATTTTACCTTAAATAATAAATTTTAGCAAGTTTATAGGCAAAATATGAAGACAATAAACCTACACCAATTCCACCCAATACGTCGGTTGGATAGTGAACGTATAAATATAGTCTAGAAAAGGCTATTAGACTTGCAAATACAAGGCAAATAACAAATAGTATATCAATAATTTTAGAAAGTCTAGCATCTCCCATCAAGAACTTGTCATTTGATCCCTCAAGTCTTTTAGTTTTTGAAAAAAACAGGGCAAAGACTATTGTAAAACTTGCCGATGTGTGACCAGATGGAAAAGAATAATCCCTTGGACTTGAAATCAATAATTTTATCAGTTTATTAACGTCAAAGGGCCTCACCCTAGCTACAAGTGGTTTTAGGATCAAATTTGCTATGATAAAATTTATAATCAATGCTAGTACAAGATAAATCCCCAATTTTCTAGTCTTAGGTATAGCAAGTAAAACAAGACTAATAACAAGCCATATAAGACCCATATCTCCAAGTCTAGTCATAAGAACCATTAAGGTATCAGCAATTGGCGACCTGTAATTTTGTATAAAATTAAGGATAGATATTTCTACTCCCATCTACTACCTCTCTTTCAAACCTTATATCTTAATTTAGCCCCTGGATTCCAGGGGCTAAACTCTATAAAACAATATCCTAAATATTTAACTATTCTATTTAATCTGTCCTTCAACTATTTCCTTAGCAGCAGAAAGGGCTTCATCAAGCTTAGAAATATCACTAGCACCGGCCTGGGCCATGTTAGGTCTACCTCCACCCTTTCCTCCTGCTATCTTGGCTACCTCTCTTACTATATTACCAGCATGGGCACCCTTGTCTATTGCTTCCTTGCTAGCTGTAGCAACTATATTTATCTTACCATCTGTTACGTTGGCAAGGACAACTACACCAGACTCTAGCTTGTCTCTTAGCTGGTCTGCAGCCTGTCTTAGGGTATCCATATCCATTCCTTCATACCTGTTAGTTATAAGGTTTACACCCTTGATCTCTATCTTAGAATCAAGTACAGAGTCAGCATTTTCCATAGACATCTTAGCCTTTATCGCCTGTAACTCTTTTTCAAGAGCCTTGTTTTCTTCTACTATTGTCTTAGCTCTTTCAAATAGGTTGTCTTCCCTAGTCTTTAGGATGTCTACAACACTTGCAACTAACCTATCTGTATCCTTTATTGACTGGTATACACTACGTCCTGTGATAGCCTCAATTCTTCTAACACCAGCAGCTACACCTGATTCAGATACTATCTTAAATAGACCTACCTGGGCTGTGTTGTCAAGGTGAGTACCACCACATAATTCTATAGAGCAGTCTCCCATTGTAACAACCCTTACATTTTCTCCGTATTTTTCACCAAACAGGGCTGTAGCACCCATTTCCTTAGCAGCATTTATATTCATTACCTCTGCTGTTATAGGCATTGATTCAAGTACAAAGTCATTTACCATCTCTTCTATTTCTAGCAATTGGTCCTTAGTTATAGACTCAAAATGAGTAAAGTCAAATCTCAACCTGTCTGGAGCAACCAATGAACCAGCCTGGTTTACATGCTCACCAAGTACAGTCTTTAGGGCCTTGTGTAATAAGTGAGTTGCAGAGTGGTTTCTAGCAGCATCCATTCTTAGCTCCTTATTTACACTTGTAGCTACCAAATCGCCTAGCTTTAGTGATCCACTTACAAGTCTACCTATATGCTTGATTGATGAGTTGGCACCCTTGATAGTATCTACAACTTCAAATACACCTATATCAGACTCTATAGTACCCTTGTCACCTACCTGACCACCACCGTTTGGATAGAAAGTAGTTGTATCAAGTATTAATTCAGCCTCACAGCCCTCTTCGATTGAGTCAACAAGTTCATTGTCAGCAACTATAGCCTTTACTTTTGAATCCATCTTCAAGTTCTTGTATCCATCAAATTCAGAAGATGCATCCTCTAATCTTGTAAGAGGGTCTTCCTTCCAAGCATCTCCCTCTCTATTACCTCTGGCAGCTCTAGCCCTGTCCTTCTGAGCCTGCATTTCAGCTTCAAAACCTTCTTCATCAACTGTCATGCCCTCATCTTCAAGGATTTCCATTGTAAGGTCTAGTGGGAATCCGTATGTATCATATAGCTTAAATGCCATCTCACCAGATATATGAGTCTTGCCTGCATCCTTAGTCTCTTCTGTATAAGACTTTAGTATTTCAAGACCCTGGTGTAAGGCTTCAGCAAACTTTTCTTCTTCTATACCTATTACCTTCTTGATGTAGGCTTCCTTTTCAACTAGTTCAGGATAAGCCTCACCACTAGTCTTGATTACAACATCTACAAGGTCATTTAGGAATCCACCCTCTATACCTAGTAGCTTACCATGTCTTGCAGCCCTTCTAAGAAGTCTTCTAAGTACATAACCCCTACCTTCGTTTGATGGAAGTATACCATCAGCTACCATGAATGATACTGACCTGATATGGTCTGTTATTATCCTTATAGACTTGTCGTTTTTAGGATCATTTCCATAAGTCTTACCTGCTATCTTACATACATTCTGTAGGACTTCCTGAATTGTATCAACCTCAAATATAGTATCTACATCCTGCATTACACAAGCCATTCTCTCAAGACCCATACCTGTATCTATGTTCTTGTTTTCAAGGTCGCCATAGCTACCGTCTTCCTGTCTATCAAACTGAGTAAATACTAGGTTCCAGAATTCAAGGAACCTGTCACAGTCACAACCTGGCTTACAATCTTCACAACCACAGCCATACTTTTCACCCTTGTCAAAGTATATTTCTGAACATGGTCCACAAGGTCCAAGACCTATCTCCCAGAAGTTGTCATCCTTACCTAGTCTAACTATTCTCTCCTCAGGAAAGCCTATCATATTCTTCCATAGGTCGTATGCTTCGTCATCACTTTCGTATACAGTCACCCATATTTTTTCTTCAGGTAATTTTAGCCACTGAGTTATAAACTCCCATGCCCAAGTTATAGCATCCTTCTTGAAGTAGTCACCAAATGAGAAGTTACCCATCATCTCAAAGAAAGTAGCGTGTCTAGCTGTTACACCAACATTTTCTATATCACCTGTTCTGATACACTTTTGAACTGTAGACATCCTCTCCTTTGGTGGTGTTTCTACACCTGAAAAATAATTCTTTAAAGGCGCCATACCTGAGTTAATTAGTAGAAGCGACTTGTCGTTGCTAGGAACTAGCGAATGTGACTTGGCAATATAATGTCCCTTGCTTCTAAAAAACTCAGTAAAGTTTTTCCTTATCTCATTTAAACCCATTTTTTCCATATATAATTCCTCCATATCAATTAAGATACTCTCTAGCAAACCAGTTAACAAAGATAAATACATAAAAGCCTATTAACAAGAGTCAACTATAGAGCAATAATAAAAAAGCCCGCTCCTGCATATGCAGGGGCGAGCAAATATTCGCGGTACCACCCTGATTCATCCTTAGACGGACATCTCAATGCTTTAACGCAGCAATACGTTTTGGTATACTTAGTTTCCACCAAAAGACTCAAAGACTGCTTCGAAAAACCTATCTAGGACACTTCCACCATCTGCCCCTCTCTATTAGAATCAGAATAATCTACTACTTCTCTTCATCGTCATTTAATATATAAATATATTAACTCATTTTCTACCATTAATCAAGCCTTTTTACAATCTTATTGACATAAGTTAACATGTGGAGCGTAGAAATTATCACTCGTGATAATTTCTACTACCATTCTATAATTCCACCACCAACTAGGCAGTCTCCATCATAGAATACAACGCTCTGACCTCTTGTTATAGCCCTTTGAGCCTGATCAAATACAACTCTTATCCTATTGTCGCCTAGGTATGTGACACTTGCCTTTGATAGGCTTGATGAATACCTGATCTTGGCATCAAACTTCCTAGTCCCATCCAGTGTCTCTATATCAAACGGTATGAAGTTGGCATCCTTGGCTACTAGCTCAGTCTTGAATAAGTCTTCGTTATCTCCTAAGACTATAGTGTTGTCCTTGGCATTTATATCAATAACATATGTAGGCTTGCCAAAGGTCATACCCAATCCCTTTCTCTGACCTATAGTATATGATATTATACCCTTGTGGTCACCCAGCTTATTGCCGTCCTTGTCAACAAATATTCCTTCATTGACCCGTATATTAGTCTTTTCCTTCAAAAATCTTTCATAGTTATTATCAGGTATAAAACAGATATCCTGGCTATCAGGCTTGTTATAGACCTTTAGGCCTATCTCTTTTGCCATCTCTCTTATCTGGTCCTTGTTGTACTTGCCTATTGGGAAGAGAATCTTTGATAACTTCTCCTGAGATAGGTTGTACATTACATAGGTCTGGTCCTTGTTTGAATTGGATGCCTTTTTAAGTTCATATATGCCCTTTTCTTCGTTATACTCAATCAGTGCATAGTGGCCAGTAGCAATATAATCGCATCCTAGCTCCTCTGCCTTTTTGAATAGGTCACCAAATTTTATATTTTTATTACAGAATACACATGGGTTTGGAGTGTGTCCAGCCTCATATTCCTTAATAAAATTCTCAATTACCTTACCCTTGAACTCTTTTTGTAGGTCTATTACATGGAAAGGAATATCCAATTTTTCACAGACAGATATAGCATCTTCCACGTCCTTTTCATCTGGTCTATCCCATAGCTTCATGTTGACACCTACAACATCATATCCTTCTTTCTTAAGTAGGTAGGCAGCAACTGAACTGTCTACTCCACCACTCATACCCAACAATACTTTCTTCTTAGTCAAAATATCCTCCATGTCTTTTAAAATTACCTATACTGACTATTTTCAATCATGTCATAGCCATTTAATACCCTTGATCAATTATAATATTTTTAACAATATTCTCTGATCAATTTTCCCTCTCGTCAATTAATTACCCAACGATAAATTTATTATCCATTTTCGTCATAAAAAAAGAGCACTGGGCTCTAATTTTATCACTATATCTTGTTCATTATACCAGTGATGTCGTCATCCCTATAGTTAAAGTTCGACTCATAATCATCCACCATATCTTGAAGAGATATAGCCATTGTTACTTGTTCTATACTGTCTTTTATTTTCGCCCATACATACTTTGTAGCACATGAATTGAAGTTTTCACAGGCATCCTTGTCTAGCAAGCAATCAGTAAATGCCATATCGCCCTCTAAAACCTTTAGAATATCTGCTACAGTGATTTCTTTAGGATCCTTGGATAGCATATAACCACCCTGGGCACCTCTTACGCTTTTTACCAATTTGGCTTTTTTTAGACTTGAAAATATCTGTTCCAAATACTGGTCAGATATATTTTGTTGCTTGGCTATATGCTTTAGGGATACTGGTTCACCTGTCTTTGAAAGAGCCAGCTCAAACATAGCCTTTAGTCCATATTTACCTTTTGTTGACAATTTCATAAATATCACCTCTCCTCGAATCAATTCCTAGTATTCTAGTATGAATTGATCCTAAGACCATATTATTATAATAAATTGGTCTTGTCAATGCTTTATTTTTTAAGACTATCTCTTAATATATCCATATATGACCTAATGCCTTTTTCAAACTTATTGTCCTGTGGATCGTAGTAGCACCTGCCCAATAGGTTGTCAGGTAGGTAATCTTGGTCTATATAGTGGTTGGGATAATTATGGGGATATAAGTAGTCTCTACCATGACCCAACTTTTTGGCCCCTGAATAGTGAGAGTCCTTTAGGTGGTCAGGTATATCGTCACTTACCTTATCATCTATATCAGAAAGGGCCGAATTAATTGCAAGGTAGGCTGAGTTGGACTTTGGAGACGTTGCCAGCAGTATAACAGCTTGGGCAAGAGGTATCCTGGCCTCAGGAAAGCCTAGTTGCATAGCAGAATCGACACAGGCCTTGGTAATTGCTATAGCATTGGGATATGCTAGTCCCACATCCTCAGAAGCGATTACAAGTAGCCTTCTGCAGATAGATATTAGGTCTCCTCCCTTTACCAACCTTGCTAGGTAGTATACAGCTGCATCAGGGTCCGAACCCCTTATAGACTTTTGAAAGGCTGAAAGTAGGTTGTAGTGAACATCTCCATCCATATCAAAATTATAAGCAGTCGCTAAATTCAAGGAATCTAAGACACTAGGGTCGATTACAATATTTGAATCACTATCAAGAATTGCATTATTAATAGCTAGTTCAAGTACGTTGATAGCAGACCTCATATCTCCACCTGATGCAGAGGCTATGACCTTTAAACAATCATCATCACATTTGAGATGAGATATATTATTTCCATTGTAGGTATTTACAATTCTCCTAAGTCCTACAACTATATCACCCTGACTAATAGGCTTGAACTCTATCACCACACTACGGCTTAATATGGCCTTGTAGACATAGTGGTAGGGATTTTCAGTTGTACTAGCTATAAGGGTTATATCTCCCTTTTCAATAAACTCTAGTATCGACTGTTGTTGTTTCTTGTTAAAACTTTGGATCTCGTCTATATACAGGAGTATTCCATTTGAATTATCTAGCTTCCCAATCTGGCCAATGACTTTTTTTATATCCTCGAGCGACGAATTTGATGCATTAATCTTGTAAAAAGACTTGTCTGCACTACTAGCTAGTATCTCCGCTACTGTAGTCTTTCCTATTCCTGGACCACCAAAAAAAATCATGTTGGGATAGTAATTTTTTTCTAACATATTATTGAATAACTTTCCCTTGCCTACAATATGGGACTGGCCTACTATATCTTCAATCTTTTTAGGCCTATATTTATCAGCTAACGGCATCACAATCCTCCTTTCAATATAAAAAGGGTCAGCCTAGCATACCTTTAGTGGTTGCCAGCATACCGACCCTTAAACAATCTAATATTTATCAATAACTATGACCACCGGTTACTAACCTCTGTGGTTCTTTAATTCTTCCAAAAGCTTGTCATTAAGTATTCTTATATGTGTACCCTTCATACCAAGTGATCTTGACTCTATTACACCAGCACTTTCAAATTTTCTAAGGGCATTTACAATTACAGAACGAGTTATACCAACCTTGTCAGCTATCTTACTTGCAACAAGAAGTCCCTCATTTCCATTTAATTCTTCAAATATATGCTCAATTGCTTCAAGTTCAGAATAAGAAAGTGTTCCTATAGCCATCTGTACTACAGCCTTCTTTCTCATGTTTTCTTCCATCTCTTCACTGATAGCTCTTAGTATCTCCATACCTATTACAGTAGCTGAATACTCTGCCATAACTAGATCATCATCAGTAAAAGGTTCGTCATACCTAGACAGTACCAATGTTCCTAGTCTCTCACCACTTCCCATAATTGGAACTAATGTAGTGTATTTGTTAAGTCTATCATGTTCAAATGGGAATATCTTAAGAATTTCCTCTTTAGACATATTTTCCTTTGTTTCGTAGACCATCAACACATTTTCAGCATATTCCTTAGGGAACATATTCGTATTTTCCTCATCTACCTGTACAGAACTATCTTCAGGTGTTATCAGATAATAACCCAACACCTTTCCTCTATTTCTTACAACATATACATTTGAGTTCAAGACATTTCCTAACGCACTTGACAACTGATCAAAAGACACAGATGTTCCAGCAGTTGACTGAAGCGTCTTATTTATTCTTCTTGTGTTTTCTAATAAACTACTTGCCATACTCCTTTTCCTCCTAATATATTTATATTATTCTACAGTACCTAAATATTTAGAATCCCAATTATCTATAAAGATATACCTATCATTATAAATCCATTCAATGAAATATTAACACAATTCAAGTCAATTTTCAAGATTTTTTACAATCTTTTAAATTTTCGTAATTTTGTACAAAATACATAATTGCGAACTGTCTGTATTAGGAAACTAAGGTCCAGCTATGGTCCCTATATATTACTTGTTTGTCGTACATTCCTTATTAGAGCAGACAGATGTCGTTTCCTTTTTTGTGACCTTCTCAATCATATGTGAACCACATACCTTACATATTTCACCTGTAGGCTTCTTCCACTCTACAAAATCGCAGTCTGGATAATTGGAGCATCCATAGAAGACTCTACCATTTTTTGTCTTTCGAACAATGATATCGCCATCACCACATTTAGGACATTTTACGCCGATTTTTTCAAGTATCGGTCTTGTAGTCTTACATTCAGGATAGTTCTTGCACGCCATAAATTTACCAAACCTACCATGCTTTATAACCATGTTGGCACCGCAGTTCTCGCATATCTCGTCTGTCTCTATATCCATATTAATTTTTTCTATATTTTCTATTGCTTCCTTGATTGATTCCCTAAGTGGGGCATATGATTCGGCAACTACATCCTTCCAAACCACTCCACCATCTGCTATCTCATCTAGTCTATCCTCCATCTTGGCTGTAAACTCTACATCAGTAAGCATCTTAAAATTATCTTCCAATATATCTGTTACAATTACACCCAACTCTGTAGGCTTAATTGATTGACCTTCCTTCTCGACATATCCCCTGTTTAGGATTGTACCTATAGTTGGAGCATATGTAGATGGTCTTCCTATGCCTAGTTCTTCAAGTGTCCTAACAAGAGATGCTTCGGTAAATCTTGCTGGTGGCTTTGTAAAGTGCTGGTTTGGATCTATATCTTCTATCTTTAATAGGTCTCCTACATTCAACTGAGGTAGTATCTTATCCTCCCTATCAGTGAAGTTGTATACTCTTGTATACCCATCAAAGATCTGCTTTGATCCAGTCGCCCTAAACCTATAACCAGCTATATCAGCTTCAATTGATAGGGATTCATATACAGCATCTTCCATCTGACTGGCTATAAACCTTCTCCAAATTAGGTCATACAATTTATATTGGTCTTTTGAAAGAGACTCTTTTATAGAATCTGGTGTTCTCGTAGTAAGTGTAGGTCTGATGGCTTCATGGGCATCCTGAGAATTTTTCTTTGAATTTGTTTTTCCCTTGCCACCTAAGTAGTATTTTTCCCCATATTCATCTAGTATAAACGACTTTGCAGCATTTTTTGCCTCATCAGACAACCTCTGTGAGTCAGTTCTTATGTATGATATAAGACCAACTGCACCTTCGCCAGCTACATTTACACCTTCGTATAGTTCTTGGGCTATCTTCATTGCCTTCTTTGTTGTAAATCCAAGCCTATTAACTGCTTCCTGCTGAAGCTGAGATGTAGTGAATGGCTTTACTGCACTTCTCTTTCTAACCTTTGTATCTATGTTTATTATTTTTATCATTTGTGACTCTATGGCACTTATGATATTGTCTACTGTTTCCTTGTCATTAAGGTCTAGCTTTTCATTTTCATTTCCATAAAAACTAAATTCAACCATAGTTCCATCTATGTTACATACCAGGACTAGAGTCCAATATTCTTCTGGTACAAAGGCCTCTATCTCCTTTTCCCTATCGCATATGAGCTTTGTTGTTACTGACTGAACTCTACCAGCAGAAAGACCACGTCTTACCTTTTGCCATAGTATAGGACTTATCTGATATCCCAAGAGTCTATCAAGAACTCTTCTCGCCTGCTGTGCATCAACAAGATCATGGTTGATTTTTCTCGGCATTTTTATTGATTTTTTTATAGTATCTTTTGTTATTTCGTTGAACTCTATCCTACACGCACTATCATTGTCTATCCCCAAAATATAAGATAGATGCCATGATATAGCCTCACCTTCTCTATCGGGGTCAGTTGCAAGATATACTTTTGAAGCCTTTTTTGCTTCCTTCTTTAGGTCTTTTATAACATCACCCTTGCCCCTGATATTTATGTATTCAGGTTCAAAGTTGTTTTCAATGTCCACTCCTAGTCTACTCTTAGGCAGGTCACGAACATGCCCTACTGATGCCTTTACTGTATAGTGGCTTTTTCCTAAAAACTTTTCTATTGTCTTGGCCTTTGCAGGAGACTCAACTATTACTAAAGCCTTTGGCACTAGGCACACCTCCATCTTTTAATATATGTTAGGTGAAAAGATTGCACAATAACTCAATTGTTATCAGTTAATGCATATACATTATTACCCAGTTCAACGACTTGACCAATAAGATACAACTTATTGAGTATAGATATAATAGTTGCTACATCATAACCTGTCATGTCCTGAATATGATCCAAATCCATAGCCCCATTAAGCCTTAAAAGATCTATTATAGGGCCTTCTTTGTTTGAATTTAAATCTATCTTTACACCATCAGTCACTATATTATCACAAACACAACAAGTTTTACTAGTATTTTTATATTTTTTACCAATATTTTTTTCATTTTCTTCAATTTTCTGCATATTGGGGTCCACTTTTTTATTTAATTTGCCACCTGCTATACTATCAGATAGGCCAGGAAAATCAACAAGTATATCTTCTGAATCACATATAGGTTTTGCTCCATCTATGATCAACTTGTTACAACCCTGACTCAGACTAGAAAATATACTACCGGGCACAGAATATACATTCCTTCCCTCCTGTAGGGCTGTCTCAACTGTAATCATTGTACCGCTCTTTTTTTGAGCCTCACACACCAATACCCCTTTGGACATACCGCTGATTATACGGTTCCTATATGCAAAATTGGATGGCCTAGTAACAGAATCATAATTGTACTCTGATAGTATGAGACCACCCTTTTCTAGGATTTCATCCCTAAGCTTACGGTTCTTTTTGGGATATACTTGATCAATCGGAGTACCCAAGACAGCAACAGTAGGTGTCCCCATCTCCATACAGTATATATGGGCGTAGGAATCAACTCCAGTAGCCATTCCACTTACAATTATTATCCCTTTTGAGGCAAGACCACTCACAATCTTTTTGGTTGCAGCCTTGCCATAGTCACTTGCCTTTCTAGAGCCTACAACAGCCATCAGATCTGCATCCCTTAGAATCTCAATATCGCCTAGGTAGAAAAGTATATAGGGTGGATCATAGACTTGCCTCAGGTCTGCTGGATACAGGTCATCATCTATAGTTACAAAACCAATATTTCTCCTATTCATTTGCCCTATAGCTTCCCTCATGTAGTCTTGAGAATAAGGCCTTGACTGGTACTTTGTCCTTGTCTTTTTTTCTATATATGGAGACTTTATTATACTATCTATTATCTTTAGGTTTTGACTGGTATTTTTATTCAACAAGGATATATCTCCTTTATCATCCAAATTAATTTGACCACTTTCCATCAAATAGTCCCTCAATTTCTTCATCTCTACACATCCTATACCTAGGGCTAGCTTGGACCATAGGTAAAAATTTCTATCCATAACAACCTCCAGTATCTTATACGAACAATATCTTCCTTATTTTATACGAACAATGTCTTTATTATTTTATACGAACAATGTCTTTATTATTTTATACGAACAATGTCTTTATTATTTTATGCGAACAATATGCACCTATACTCTTAGACTTTACATATCAATAATCACAGAAGTACTTGTAGTAGGCCTTTCTATATGAAAACGCCTCTAGTATATGATCTTCTTTTATAGTATGGCTCTCGTCCAAGTCAGCTATGGTCCTTGCAATCTTAATTAATTTCATATAAGACCTATTGCTGAGCTTGTATTTGTTATATACCAACTGCAGTATATTCTCTGCTGACTTGTCCATCTGACAATAAACCCTGATATCCTCTGGCTTCATCTGCGAGTTTGTGTTGATATTCAAGTCCTTGAACCTATCAGCCTGTATATCCCTAGCTCTGTTTATGTCATCTATATAGTCAGACGATGTCTTATTATCACTTGAATTTCCAGATATGTCACTGTAATCAGCCTCAACTATCTCACAATAAAGGTCTATTCTGTCTAGTATAGGTCCAGATATTTTTGACCTATATCTATCAATTTCATACTGTCTGCAGCTACAAGGTCTAGAACTGGATAGGTAACCACAAGGGCAAGGATTCATGGTAGCCAATAGCAAAAACTCAGCAGGATACCTGATTGACCTGTTTAGCCTTGATATATTTATAAACCCATCCTCAATAGGTTGTCTTAGGCACTCTATTATAGGTTTGGGAAACTCAGCCATCTCGTCCAAAAACAATATACCCTTATGAGATAGGCTGATCTCACCTAGGGATGAATTAGCCCCACCCCCTATCATGGCAATTTTGGTAGTTGTATGGTGGGGTTGCCTAAAGGGTCTAGTAGATATAAGTCCTCTCTTAGTGTCCAACTTACCCGCTGCACTATATATCTTGCTCACTTCGAGACTTTCATTGTCGGACATTTTGGGTAGCATATTTTTCATGGCCTTTGCCAGCATTGTCTTGCCGGTACCGGGTGGACCTACCATAAGCATATTATGGTTGCCAGCTAGACTAATAAGAGCACACCTCTTAGCCAACTTGTTTCCCCTTATATCATAAAAATCTTCATCAAAGAGTTTCTTACCATCAGATGTATATCTAAAGGACCTATCCGACCGATTAAAATCCTCAGACTCAGTCACTATCTTACTTACAAGCTTATCAATATGAGATTTTCTGTCTTTTTCCTTCATATTAATAATCCCGATTGCCTCCTTTACAGACGAAATAGGAACAATATCTATACCATCTATAGCAGAACACTCCATGTAGTTATCAGCTGGAACAAAAATCCTTTTTATCTTACTTCCTAGCATAGATAGGGCTATGGCAATTATCCCCCTCATTGGCTTGATATTGGCATCAAGAGACAACTCTCCCAAGAACAGACTTTCCTCAAGAAAACTGTCCGACACTTTTAACTTGCCCCTCATAATCCCCATCAGAATAGCCAGATCTAAATATGCCCCATCCTTTTTCAAGTCTGCAGGAGATAAATTTACAACAATTCTTTTTAAGGGAAAATCATATCCAGAATTTGTGATAGCAGACCTAACCCTCTCTTTAGACTCCTTGACCTCAGTACCAGCTAGACCAACTATAGAAAAACATGGCATTCCCTTACCTATATCTATCTCAACATCTATGATTCTTCCCTCAATACCCAGTATCATACCTGCCTTTACCTTATTAATCATTTTATGCCTCCAAAATAATAGCTTTAATATATTTATAAACTTTTATCATATATTTATTATTTGATCTACATGGTGTCATACAAGTACCTTTAATTTTTGCTATAAGCTACTTGTATTTATATTCATAACTAAATATCATATATTTTTATTCATAACTAAGTATCATAAGCGTTTTTTATATGCAGTATTTTTCTAGACTTATAGTAGACTTCAAATACGTCAAATCTTATATTCATATCGTAAAAATTATTCTTTACCATAAAGTTTTTGGCTGTATTTACAATCCTTATCTTTTTATTTATATCTACTGCCTGGCAGGGTCTACCAAAGTATAGACTATTTCTTGTCTTGACCTCACCAAATACAAGGTAGTCCCCATCAGAGAATATAATATCTATCTCTCCCCTAGCTGTCCTATAGTTCCTATCCAAAACTTCATATCCATTTTTTTCTAGATAGTAGGCAACAGCATCCTCTCCAAGCCTACCTATTTCATAATTATTCATAAGTAAATAATCAACTCCTAAACATCAATGCCTATTTTATACTTCCTATTGTCTTTATAGGCATAAAAAATTAAAAGTTAACCTGTATTTTAAAATCAGTCCTTAAATCATTTAAGACCAATACTAAAGCTGAATTTGCATAAAAAAAGACTAGAGAAAATCGTGCTTCTCTAGTCTAAACTTAACTAATATCTACTACTTATGTCTGTCTCTTGGCAATATCTCTAAAATCTCATATATTACCTCCTAGTGTAATGATACTATCTACCGTATATAACTCTAGAATCTATTGACTCTAAGTTTTTACACCCAGTCAGTATCATTGATCCTTCTAATTCAGATTTTAGTCTGTCTATATACATTTCTACCCCTTCTACTTCACCGCCAAACGATGCAGTAACAAAAGGTCTTCCTATTAGACAGGCATCTGCTCCTAGGGCTATCATCTTGAGTACATCTACACCTGTTCTAATACCACCATCTACAAATACCTTTATCCTCTTATTTACAACCTTGGCTATATCTTCTAAGACATCTGCAGTTCCCGGTGTATAGTCTTGTACCCTACCACCATGGTTAGATACGACGATACCATATACGCCTGCTTCAACAGCCTTTTCTGCTTCATCTGGTGTCATAATACCCTTAAGTATAAATGGAAGCTCAGTTGACTGAACAAGTTCCTTTATTTCATCGACAGTCTTGGCCTTTACTGGTTTACCATGTAGGCTAAGTGTAACAAGTCCACAGGCATCTATATCCACACCTACAGCAACCGCACCAACTTTTTCTGCCTCTCTTATCTTCTTTATAACATTATCATTTTCCCATGGCTTTATGAATACTATTCCCTCGCCGCCATTGTTGTCAAGTACCTCGAGGTTATCCAACAAGAACTGGTCTATAGCTGTATCACCTACCATAGCAAGAGTTCCCTTGTTTTTACAACCCTCGACTACTGGTACGATATACTCTTTTTCTGTTACTAGTCCACCCATATTTAAGCTTGTTCCAGTGATAGGAGCTGCCATTACAGGTAGAGATAGCTTTCTACCAAATAATTCTAGGCTAGTATCTACCTTGTCTACATCATGAATGACCCTCATGTTCAGCTTGATCTTGTCTATGGCCTTGACATTCTCTATAAAGGTACTTCCTGTACCCTTGCCACCCATGCCTGGTACTTCACCTCTACACGCAACCCCATCGCATACACGACAGACACGACATGTTCCATTAAACTTCCTTCTAGCTTCTTTTAGCATATCTTGATAATCCATTTCATATACCCCATTTCATGATTAATATATATAATAAATTTTACATTTTATTAACGAAAATACATTACTCCCTAAAGTTTATTTACTAGTAGAGTACCTTTTATAAGTGACTATATTTATTAAATAGTATAGTACCTTTTATAAATGACTCTATTTATTAAATAGTATCCCTAAAGTTTTTAAGGAAGCTCTCCCTATGTATAGGACATTTTCCCTTGGCCCTGATACCGTCATAGTGTTCATTAGTACCATAGCCCTTGTTGGAAGAGAAATTGTAGCCCGGATACTCCTTGTCATAGTCATACATCATCCTATCCCTTGTCACCTTAGCTACAATGCTGGCTGCCCCTATTGAGATAGACTTTGAGTCACCCTTTATAATAGGAACCTGATGTATATCCACTCCTGGTATCCTAACAGCATCATTGAGCAGACAATCAGGTCTATATTTAAGCTTGTCAATAGCCCTTCTCATAGCTATATAGGTAGCATTTAGTATGTTATGCTCGTCAATCTCACTAGGACTAGCCATGCCTATACCATAATCAAGGGCCTGGTCAAGTATAAGGTCATACAATTCTTCCCTCTTCTTCTCAGGTATCTTCTTGGAGTCGTTGATGCCCCTTATTTTGGTACCCTTTTTTAATATTACAACAGCTGCTACTACAGGACCTGCTAGAGGACCCCTACCAACCTCGTCTATACCTGCAACCAATTGATAACCAGCTAAGTATGCATCGTTTTCATATTGGCTGATCAAGTCTAGTCTTTGGTCTTCCTGCCTTAGTTTTTCAATCTTTTTTTCAAGTCTGACGCACAAGGTCTGAGTTGACTTTCTAGTGTCTTTGGAAAACATCTTTATAAAGTCATTGTAGTCTCTTTCATCTAAAGTGTCAAATATATGCCTTATATCCTTTGACTTCATAGACGATATTTTATCTATATCATAAAATTCCATTTTTATCTCCTTTGATGATTAGCTATTAAATCCCCGATAATGATTATATCTTGATTTTTCAATAAAATTTCTTTATTATTTCAGAAAAAATTCCCTGATATATTTATTATAACAGGGAATTTAATACTTATGCAAATCAAAAATTATTACTTATTTATCAAGGTAATCTACAAGCTTTACAAACTCTCCGTTTCTCTTATAAATCCTATCAACCCTCCTATTTATATTACACCATACCTCATGGACTATAGTTGAACATTCTCTAGCCACGTCCTCAACTGTAACATACTCTTCACCAAACAATAGGACTTCATCACCTATCTTAACATCTAGACCATCAGGCAATCTGACCATTGTCTGGTCCATACATATATTGCCAGTAACAGGACATTTTTGTCCATTTATATATACATAAGCTCCCTTTCTTCCTCTCAAGAACCCATCCGCATAACCTATAGTTATAGTGGCTATTCTCTCAGTTTTACTAGTAAAATAATTTCTGCCATAACCAACAGACACACCTGATCCTAGCTCTTTGATATTTGCAACCCTACACTTAAAGGACATAACTGGCTTGATGGCTACATTTTTCTCAACTTCATCAGATGGATAGACCCCGTACTGGATGACACCCGGTCTAACCATATTGAAATCGTCATCATCATTCAGGATTGCTGCACTGTTTGAGCAGTGAATTAGCTCTATCTTAATGCCTTCTTCTTCAAGGCTATCTACTACAGACTTAAACCTTGCCAACTGAATATTTTTAAATTCTGGGTTGGCTTCATCTGCATTTGCAAAATGGGTAAACATACCCTCCAACCTTATATTTTCCAATTGACTTATCTTTTTTATTTCGCCAACTACATAGTCAAGCCTTCCTTCAACCACATATCCTATCCTAGACATACCAGTATCAAGCTTGATATGAAGTCTAGCTACCTTGCCCATACTCTTGGCTATTTCGTTAATCTTAGATGCAACATTATAGTCAAATATAGTCATCGAAAGGTCTCTTTCTACCATATACTCATATTCATCTTCCAAGGTTACCCCTAGATTTAGTATAGGAGATTTAACTCCAGCATCTCTCAATTCCTTGGCTTCTTTGGCTCTAGAAACAGCAAAAAAATCAGCCCCAATAGATTCATAGAACTTGGCAAGTTCTACAGCTCCATGACCGTATCCATCCGCCTTTATCACCATACACATCTTTGCAGAATCCGGTACCCTCTTTCTAAGTTCATTGTAGTTGAACTCAAGATTATCTAGGTTAACCTCAACCCAAGCGACCTTTTTATCAATATTTATCATAATATTACCCCCATAAATCCTATATGATTTTAAGTAGATTATAGGATTCTAAGGGTCAAAAGTCAACTATTTTTCAGAATTTTTTAAAAAAACTGCCACTTTATTAAATAAAATGGCAGTTGATATATCTTTGGTATAGGCTTATTTATGCTAGATATCCCTAGGAGACTCTAGGCATATCCTACCTATCTTACCTTCTCTAAACTCATTCAATACAGTTGTAGCTATCCTTGTATAGTCAAGCTCATTTTTTGATATGATAAATCCTCTTTTTCTACCTATGGCTTCCATAGTGTCTATAGGCAGGTCACATATTGAGTCTAGCTTGTACCTTTTTATCAAGTCATTTGGAGCAATCTCCATTAGACGTTCTATCAACCTAAGACCAAGAGTTTCAATATCTAGTATTTCATCTTTTATAGCCCTTGTAAATGCTAGGTTTAAGGCTACCCTCTGATCATCAAATTTAGGCCATAGGATACCCGGAGTATCTAGCAATTCCATATTACCCCTTACCTTGACCCACTGCTTGCCCTTGGTAACGCCCGGTCTATCCCCTGTTTGAGTAGACTTTCTACCAGAAAGCTTGTTGATCAGAGATGACTTGCCTACATTAGGTACACCAACTATCATCAACCTTATTGGTCTCTGGTTTCTTCCCTTTTCAGCAAGTTTTTCCATCATATCAGCTGTCACTTCCCTACATTCACTGACCAACTTATCTACACCCTTACCAGTCATGGCATTAATTGTAATAGCCTTAACACCCTCAGATGAAAAATAAGAAATCCACTTGTCTAGGTCTTCTTTTTTGCACATATCAGCCTTGTTAAGAAGTATAATCCTAGGCTTGTCACCCACTAGTCTATCTATATCAGGGTTCTTGCTAGAAAGAGGGATTCTTGCATCCAACAACTCAACAACTATATCTACAAGCTTGAGATTGTTCTGTACCAGCTCCCTAGTCTTTTTCATATGGCCTGGATACCAATTTATATTCATATTGTCACTTTTTAAATACTCTTCATTATAGCTCATAATGTCACTCCTTTCGCAACATACTAGTCTAATTTATTTAGACTTACCAATAAACATAAAAAGGATGCCTAAAAAGACATCCTACTTTACATTATTCTAAGAATCCTAAGACTAAGCTCTTTTACCTCTAGCTTCCTTAATCTTAGCAGCCTTACCTGTTCTACCTCTTAGGTAAGTTATCTTAGCTCTTCTTACCTTACCGAATCTAGTAACTTCGATCTTTTCAATCTTTGGAGAGTTAACTGGGAAAGTTCTTTCAACACCAACACCGAAAGATATTTTTCTAACTGTGAAAGTTTCTCTAGCTCCTCCACCCTGTCTCTTAATTACTACACCTTCGAATACCTGGATTCTTTCTCTCTTACCTTCGATAATTCTAACGTGTACTCTTACTGTATCCCCGGCACCAAAATTAGGGATGTCGCTCTTAAGCTGTTCGGCTTCTATAGCCTTGATTAATTCGTTCATTTCTTCCTCCTGATTCATAGACGTACATAAATACCTTGCCTTAGTAAAAGAGGTACGCCCGTACTTTAACTACTTAATTATACCCTTATAAGCCGAATATGTCAACTATTTTTATAAACTACATTAAAACGTATTATCTTAACTTAAAACCATACTTACATTACTACTAGTATAACATTTATATTACTACTAGTATAACATTTTCCAATCATCTTTACCACTGTTGAAATATCAACATTTTTTAAATAAGTCAATCAATTTCCCTCTTTACATTTATAAATATTAGTGTATAATTATAGTATCTATCAATTTATTTAGACCTACATAATGAGATTAAACAAATGTCATTATATATCTTAAATATGTTGAAATTAATTTTTTAGAAAGAGGTGTAGATCATGGGAATTTACGAAGAACTATTAGCCCGTGGCTTGGTAGCCCAGGTTACAGACGAAGAAGAGATCAGAGAATTAGTCAATACAGGTAAGGCCAAGTTCTATCTAGGCTTTGACCCTACTGCTGATTCACTTCACGTTGGTCACTTTATGGCTCTTTGTTTAATGAGAAGATTACAGATGGCCGGTAACACTCCAGTAGTACTAGTTGGTGGTGGTACAGGTTATATAGGCGACCCATCAGGCCGTACAGACATGAGACAGATGATGACACCTGAAACAATTCAACACAACTGCGACTGCTTCAAGGTTCAGATGTCAAAGTTCATTGAATTTGGCGAAGGTAAGGGTATCATGGTAAACAATGCAGATTGGCTATTGCAGCTAAACTACATCGATATGCTAAGGGAAGTTGGACCACACTTCTCAGTAAACAATATGCTAAGAGCTGAATGCTATAAGAATAGGATGGAAAAAGGACTTTCTTTCCTAGAATTCAACTATATGGTAATGCAATCATACGATTTTTATCACTTATATAAAGAACTTGGCTGTAATATGCAGCTAGGTGGAGACGATCAGTGGTCTAACCTACTTGGCGGTACAGACCTAATCAGAAGAAAGACTGGTGCAAATGCATTTGCAATGACTATACCACTACTTACTAAGGCAGATGGTACTAAAATGGGTAAAACTGCAGGTGGAGCTGTATGGCTTGACCCTAACAAGACTAGCCCATTTGACTTCTACCAGTACTGGAGAAATGTTGATGATGCAGATGTTGTCAACTTTATCAAGAAGCTTACATTCCTTTCACTTGAAGAAATCAAGCCTATGGAATCTTGGGAAGGTGCCAAGCTAAATGAAGCAAAAGAACTACTAGCATACGAAATGACTAGCCTAGTTCACTCTAAAGAAGAAGCAGACAAGGCACAGGAAGCATCAAGAGCACTATTTAGAGGTGGTGTTGACTCAGCAAATATGCCAACAACTGAATTGGATTCATCAAAGCTAGTTGATGGTTCGATTGCCCTAGATGAGTTGATGATCGAGATAGGACTTGCTCCTACTAAGAGTGAAGTTAGAAGACTTGTACAGCAGGGCGGTGTCAGCGTAAACGACTCTGTAGCTGATGATTGCAAGATGGCTATCACAGAAGCAGACCTTAGAGATGGCGTAACTATCAAAAAGGGTAAGAAAAAGTTCCATAAGGCTGTAATTAAGTAGATTATATGTAAAAAAATAAGGAGATCATAAACTTACAATAACAAGTTTTGATCTCCTTTTTAAAATTCATATTCAAGCTAATCTTTTACTAGCCAGTATCCATTTTTGTTAGAACCTACTCTTTCTAAATAATCGTTGTCTCTAAGATATTTTATGTGTTTCTGTACAGCAGTCCTTGTAACACCAAGTATAGCTGAGAGTTGTTTTTGAGTTATGTTAGGGTTATTTCTCATTTCATATAAAATCCTTATTCTTTTATCACTTAGCTCTTTGCTATCAATATATTTACCATTTTTCCTAGCATCAGTTTTCCTGATTTTACTTTCACTCACTTCAGTTTTATCTATCCAATTAAAAGGTATATTTACTACAATAGAATTTTCTCTAAAATCAAATACATCTTTACCATATACGCTAATAACCTTTGGAACACCTCTACCGGAACGTTCACTTATGTGCAATTGTAAAAATATATCTGATAATTTCTGATTTATTGATAACTTTATTGACAACTTTATTGACAACTTTATTGACAACTTTATTAATAAAGTTACGATAAAATTTTTAATTAGTTCTCTATAAGCATAACTTGTCTATATATTTTCATATAATTTAACAAAGCTGTTTCTCTCTAATTCCAAGTATTATAGCATATATAACTTTAAAAAACAACTATCTATATTATTCTTTTAATATTTAGTTCACTACCTATTTTAATGATAACCTTTTTGATAACCTTTTTGATAACCTTTTTGATAACCGAATATAGGATCTGTTCACTGCCTTTTTAGTCCTATTTTAACTTGGAATATAGAAACCACAATATCACCAAATACCACCTTCTACCAAAAAGAGCGTTGACCACATAAAAATGCAATCAACGCTCTATATATTATTTATACAATATATTATTTATACAATTTATTACATACTTAATTCTATGCTAACTTATTAAAACACATTCTTCCTATAGTTAACATAGCACTGCTGTACTTCTTCCATCTTGACCTTGGCTATCTGCTGTAGTCTTGATGCCTCTTCATAGTCTCCCATCTCTAGAGATTCCTTGATTCTTCCATATATTGAAAGCTCGTTTAGGGTATTCTTCATCAGTTCATGCTTGATCTGATCAATTGAATCCCACATCACTTCATCTATAGCATCCATAGAATCTGAAGTGTGTAGCTTCTTGAATGTCCTAAGCAGTCTTATGTTCCTATCTATAATTCTAGTAGAAAGCTTCTTCTTCCACTTGTCCAACGATCCAAGCTTGAATGACTCTATTATAGCATCAGTGAATACATCTCCATCTGTCAAGGCCTTCTTCTTTTCAACATTTTCATCTAGGTACTTCATAGCCTCGTATACAGTAGCTGGTGGCATACCGAACAATCTATTTCTCTCAACTAGAGAATACACCTCGAATACGTCATTTTCGTCCCTGTAGGCTCTTCCCTCTTCAAGGTAGAATCCCTTGTCCTGAGGCTGCTTAGATATTTCCTTTTCAAGCTCCTTAGTATCAAACTTCTTGTTGTCTGCAACTGCCCTGATACCGTCTAACATAGTCTGGTAGCAACCAGCTATAGTAAGGTACTTGTTAGATAGTGGGTTTGGAGACCTAAGTTCAAACCTAAGTGACTTGTCTGAATTGACATCTCTTATCAGACCAACGAGTACCGACCTATTTCTTGATGGCACTTCATAAGAATGACCAAGTGATGTAACTGTACATACTGGAGCCTCAAAACCAGCAACCAACCTGTTAAAAGCGTCATTAGTATTAGTAACTATAGGACCTAGAACCTCATAGTTCTTTAGCATACCCATCAATGAACCATAACCTATAGGGCTAAGGTAGTCTTCCCTCATATTCTTAGGGGCAAACATATTTACCATCTTACCATTCTTTAATTTTGCACCTACGCTGACATGGACATGGGCACCAGAACCTGCAACACCATGGATTGGCTTGGCCTTAAAGCTCACTTCAAGTCCGTGTGATTCAAATATATCATCTACAATATCCCTTACAAACAACTCATTGTCAGCTGCCTGTAGAGGTGTAGAGAACTTCCAAGATATCTCCAACTGCTCCATAGCGTGGTTAGTAGTACCAGTATTGTTGATTGAAGAATGGATACCACCGACTTCCTTGTGCGCCATTTCAGGCTCAATACCATACTTTTCAAGCTCTATTAGACACTCTTCTAGGCAAGTCCTAATCACTCCCCTAGTTCTCTTCCAATACTGCTCCTTTAGAGACTGAGATACAAATAGTTTCTCAAGGTCTGCCTTGTCCTCTGGTGTGTTGACCCAGAATTCCAATTCAGTAGCAGCTGTCAAAGATATACTTTCTATATCATCAACGCTATCAATGTTCGTGTTTTCTATTATCTGTGGATTATCCTTAATTAGTTTTTCTATAGCCTGAGTAAAGTGTTTTTCGGCTTTTAGCAAGGTACCTCTAGAGCAAACTATCTTGTTGTCATGCACTAGAAATGCTGGTATTCTCACTGTACCAACAGGAAGTCCCGTCTCAGGATCTATAAACTCCTTGTTGTAATCAACATACCAAGTTCTCTCAGTGTCAGGCTTAAGGTCAACCTTGGCATTGTTCAGAGTTGCTATGTTATGTAGCTCAACTGAAGAACCATCAGTCTGTATAGAACCCTTCAAGAATGAGTCTATGTCATCTAAAAATAGGCTCACAGGTATCTTTTCATCAGTGGCATTACCACCTATGTCTACACCCATCAACGAAACAAACTTTACATTTGGATTTGCTCCTAATATTTCCTTCAACTTTTCAGCTGAAAGGTATTCACTCTTTATATAATACAATAACTTTGACATATGTACCCCCTGTTACACTAGATAAATAATAATTTGTGTATATTTTTTCAATTAGGCAAATTAATATTCGTATTTTTTATTTTAATATTATATATCATTTACCTTATTTTTACAAGAGTTACTATATATTTTTTTACAATAAAGTATGTAATTTTTTACAACTTATTAGTATTGTATTCCTTAGTCAAATCTAACCTTTCTAACCAAGTTCTTCTTCCTAATCAAATCTAAACTCTCTAACCAAGTTCTTCTTCCTAATCAAATCTAAACTCTCTAATCAAGTTCTTCTTCCTAATCAAATCTCAATTCACTTGCAAGCTCCTCAGGATCCACTCCACAAACAAAAAGGTCTGTACTGAGTTCAAATCCTCCAAAATTATACTTCCTAGGTATTATGTGTATATGGTTCCTAAATATAGGCCTATAATCCCTATCAAGCGGGTAATTATGGACTAACATATTAAAAGATATCTCACCATGATAGGCAAACCACTTTGAGAATACCCCTTCAAGCATATAGGCAAGGTCCTCAATATGCTCATCGTCCCAGTCAGATATTGCCAAGTCCGTCTTTTGGATTATCCTTATCTCACCACTGTACCTACAAGCATAAGGTACATAGGCAATAAAAAATTTAGAGTCCTTTATGATCCTAGTCCTGTTTTTTTGCTCTTCATCAATTATATACTCATACAAGTTTTCATCAACTTCCTCATAGAAGTCCTCAGCCACTCTAATCTCCTTTTCAAGTTCAGGAGGTATTATATTCATAGATATAATCTGAGAATGAGGGTGATCTAGGGATGCCCCTGAATTACTACCAGAGTTCTTGAAAATATTGACATATGCTATACCCTCGACCTCTTTTAGGTCACGAGTCCTCATCTTGTACATATTAAGGACATTTTCAAAGTCTCCCCTATCCATATTAAAATAGTTGGCATTGTGTTTGTCAGACTCCACAACAACCTCGTGCTGACCAAATATTTCATCAGTGGACATATCCAATATAGGGAACTTGTTAAACACAGATCTAGCCTTCCACTCACCATTAACTATAATTTCATACAAGGATTCTCCACATATATGTTCATTACCCTTACAAAAAGGACAAGTCTCTGAGTAGGATTCTTTTTCTACCATCGGTGGTACTTTCTTTTTATTATCGTGTGGTCTTTTGTTTCTAAAGCTTGAATATATAACCAAGCTACCTGTCATCGAGTCTATTCTTATATCTTTCATACAACACCTCTATTTCTTATTTACACTTATCTCACATATATTATACTACATATGGTATATTTTGACTATAAATGAGGTATCTAAACTACCCTACTAATATAAAGTTAAGTTTGTTGTAAATATTATCAGACTTGCATGGTATTTTTAAGTATATATCAACTATTACATTATAATACATCGTATTGGTCTTATCCAACATTACATTACTTTATTTTTTTATGTGATTATTGTTAATTTTTAAATATATGAAAAATCCATTTATTTTTGTGGGTATATATGATATATTAATTAAAAGAGGTAAAAACGTTTTTATTTTTTACTTACTGAATTAATTCAAATTTTCTAAATTGGATTAAATCTAATAACATTATATATAATACGGAGGTATTCACAATGAGATTTTCTACAAGAGTTGGTTCTATGCAGGCTTCACCAGTAAGAAAGCTTGTACCATTTGCAACAGCAGCTAAGAAGCAGGGAGTAAAGGTTTACCACTTAAACATAGGTCAGCCAGACATCAAGACTCCAGAAGGTTTCATGAAGGCAGTTAAGGCATTCGATGAAAAGGTTCTTGCATATGCTGATTCAGTTGGTTCAGAAGAACTAGTTCAGGCTATGATAGACTACTACAAGGGATATGACATGACTTTCGAAAAGGGTGAAATCCTAATCACAAACGGTGGTTCTGAAGCACTTCTATTCGCTCTTATGACACTTTGTAGCGCTGGAGAAAACGTAGTTATACCTGAACCATTCTACACTAACTACAATGGATTTGCTACTTCTGTAGACGTTAGCATTAGACCTATAACAACTAAGGCAGAAAATGGATTCCACCTTCCATCTAAGGAAGAAGTATTAAAGTCAATAGATGACAAGACTAGAGCAATCATATTATCAAACCCAGGTAACCCTACTGGTGCAGTATACACAGTAGAAGAAATGCATATGCTAGCAGAAGTAGCTATAGAAAAAGACCTATGGATAGTATCTGACGAAGTATATAGAGAATTTACATATGATGGACTAAAGTATACAAGCTTTGGTAACATCAAGGAAGTTGAAGACAGAGTAATAATAGTAGACTCAGTATCCAAGAGATACTCAGCTTGTGGAGCTAGAATCGGTTCACTAGCATCTAAGAACAAAGAATTCATAGCACAGGTATTAAAGCTTTGTCAGGGAAGACTTTGCGTACCTACTCTAGAAATGGTTGGAGCTGCTGAACTATACAAGACTCCAAAGTCATACCTAGAAGAAGTAAACAAGGAATACTGCAAGAGAAGAGATACTCTATATGATGCATTAATGGAAATACCAGGAGTAATCTGCAAGAAGCCTACAGGAGCATTCTATATGCAGGTTAAGCTTCCAGTAGAAAACGCCGAAGATTTCGTTATCTATATGTTAAACGAATTCAGACACAATGGAGCAACTACAATGGCTACTCCAGCTGAAAACTTCTACGCTACTCCAGGACTAGGAAGAGACGAAGTAAGACTTGCTTACATCCTAAACTGTGACGATCTAAAGGCAGCAGCAGAATGCATGAAGTTAGGTCTAGAAGCTTACAAGGCAGCAGGAAACAAATAATAAATATTAATTAAGTAGGACTAAACCGTAAGTATAATCTTCATCAAATAGGGGAAGGCATTCCAGTAACATGAAAATGAATGCCTTCCCCCCTATTTTTATGTGTACTGGCTTTTGCTTTTATTTAGAATAATAGCGCTGACAGTAACATCAACACTCTTAGCCTTACGACTTTGAAAGCATTTTTGTTACCATCAACGCTATATATTATAGAACCATAATAATGAACTAAATAATAAATTCTTAGCTAAATTCTTTTGCATAGAAAAGTTTTACTTGTCTTAAGTCATATATTAATTCAGTATATTTATTATAATCACGATAAAATAAATCCTTTATGATAGGTGCAAAAGTAAATATGAGTGAAAAAATTAGTAAAATTAAGATTATTTCTAATGCAGCCATATTAATTATATCGGTTAGAGTAGCTGCTTCACTAATTTTCTTTGATATAGATACGACAATAGGAATAATGATAGAACCTAATGTTTTAAAAGACTTTTTGAATTGTGACAAGAAATCACATTCGGCTTGTGCATATTTTGCTTCCGTGATTAGCATATCAAGGGAATCTACATTTTCTATGTTAATCTTATATTTTTTTAAAACTTCAATGGTCATGTCCATTCGCTCTTTAGAATAAGGAATGTAGTAATTTTCAAGCATGTAACTAAGAGTACTCTTTTTAGAGTCAATTATAGCAAAAATTATAAGCGAAATTAAGCTTAATGCTATTGGGGTAAATGAAAATATATTTTGTATAAAAATATACAAAATTCCACTGATGATAATTCCGATAAGAAAAATTACAATTGTAATTTTTCTGTAAAGTGGAAGTTCAGTAAATGGAATGGTACTTTCGATACCTTTTAAACCAATTTTGTAGCTGATAAATAAATCACTAAATCTCATATATGTACCTCTCGTTTATTTGCAGTGTAATATTTTGTATCAAAATTAAAAATTATAGAAGATTATTTTCTTTCAAGTATTCAATTCTCTTTTTTAGAATTTCATCTCTTGAAAGTTCCTCAAACTCTTTCTTTGTTAGTGGGAGAGAATAATAATCTACAGACTTATTTTTCATAGAATCAAATTGTTCTTTTGTAATAGAGTAAGACTCCAAGTCGAACAGATTGTTTGATAATTCTTTTAAAATATTGCAAACATCTGCATTAAACAGATGTTCTTTGTCATTGCCATAGAACACAAGCTCAACATTCCATTTATTTCCATCGGTTTCAATGTCATTATTAGGGAATTTATCTTCCACAATTATTTCAAATACGATTTCTTTTTCATTGACAGTTCATACATGAATAAAACAAAATCTCTCATACTTGAAAGACTTAAAGTATAGTCACTTCTTCCGGCAAGCCAATCTAAAGATACTTTGCATTTATCGGCAATATCTATCAATACATCTATTATGGGATTGTTTTTACCATTTTCATAAGCAGACATTGACGGTTGAGGTATCCCTAAAAATTCTGCAAACTCCTTTTGAGTTTTTTATTTATAGAACGAAGATATTTCAATCGTTTCGATACAGTTTTATTATTCATATTATAATCTTCTATATTTATTATATCAAATTGTATACTAAAAATAAAGAGAAATTCTGATAATAATTAGAAATAACTATTAACTTGAGTTACATAAATTAGTATACTGATATATATCGCGGAAGTTTGACACTTTTTAACTCTTAAAATCGCTAAAAGCATTGATAATGCTTTTTTTGTCAAATTTTGAATTTTTGTATTGCGTAATATCTCGTAATGTGTTATAATATAAGTATTTGGAGGTATCGGCATGAGATTAAAAGTATCAAAATCAAAAAATTCAGCTTCTTTCTATGTAATAAAATCAGTTTATAACCCTAAGACGAAGTCTAACACTTCAGTTGTTGTCGAAAGACTTGGTACTGAGAAAAAATTAAGAGAAGAACTTGGTGAAAATATAGATCCATATGAATGGGCAAAAGAGTACGTTGAAAAACTAAATGAAGAAGAGAAAAGACAAAATAGAACTGTTTTAATACCATACAAGCAATCTAAAACTATTACTAAAAATCAAAAAAGGCTCTTCAATGGTGGTTATCTATTCTTGCAATCACTATACAATTCATTGGGTTTAAAAAAGATTTGTGATGATATATCTAATGAGTTTGGTTTTAAATACGATTTAAACTCTATATTATCTAGGTTAATATATGGAAGGATCATTTACCCTTCTTCAAAGTTAAATACATTCGAAGAATCAAAAAAAGTTTTTAGAACAACCTAATTTTGATCTTCATCAAATATATAGAGCACTTGATAAAATTGCTAAAAAGAATGATTTTATACAATCAGAAGTATATAAAAACAGTAAAAAAATATCTACTAGAAATGATAGTATACTTTTTTATGATTGTACTAATTTCTTTTTCGAGTGCGAAGAAGAATCTGGAATAAGAAAATACGGACCTTCTAAGGAACATAGACCCAACCCTATAGTACAGATGGGACTTTTTATGGATGGTAGTGGAATACCTTTAGCATTCTCTTTACAATCGGGTAATACCAATGAACAAAAGACTATGATACCACTTGAAAAAAATATTATAAAAGACTTTGAACATTCAAGTTTTATAGTGTGTACTGATGCTGGCTTATCCTCTAAGGAAAATAAGATGTTCAATAGCCTTGCAAATAGGTCATATATAACAACACTTTCAACTAAAAAAATTAAAAAACATCTACTTGACTGGTGTTTAGATCCAAATGGTTGGCATTTGAGTGGTTCTAAAAAGATCTATAACTTAGATGAGATACAATCTAGTGACGAAAATATAGATAAGTATAAGGGATGCACTTTTTATAAAGAAAGATGGGTCAATGAAAATGGTTTTGAAGAAAAATATGTCATAACATTTTCTTTGAAATACAAGTTATACCAAAGAAAAATAAGAAATAGACAGATTGAAAAGGCTCATAAACTTGTGAATACAAGCCCTTCAGCGATCAAAAAATCCAGAGCTAACGATTATAAACGATTCAATAAAAAAAGCAGCTATACACCTGACGGTGAGTTGGCTGAGTTTGAAAACTATTTTATAGATGAAAAAGTTATCTTTGACGAGTCTATGCACGACGGTTTTTACTTATCTTCTACAAACTTAGACGAAGATGGAGAAAAAATTGCTGCTATAAACCATTCGAGATGGGAAATAGAAGAATGTTTTAGAATAATGAAATCTGATTTTGAATCAAGACCTGTTTTTCTACAAAGAGATGACAGAATACAGGCTCATTTTATAACTTGCTTCTTGTCATTAATTATAATGAGGCTATTGGAGCAAAAACTAGATTATAAATATGCTATTTGTGACATATTGGATACTCTAAGAAACATGAATTTCTTACATGCCTCTTCTGAGGGATACATACCAGTGTATGAAAGAACAGATATTACAGATAATCTGCATGAAGCATTTGGTTTTAGGACAGACTATGAGATTATAAGTGACAAAAATATGAAAAAAATTTTCAAAGAAACAACCAAAAAGAAAAAAGTACGCGAAATTTAAACACTTAAAAAAAGCCGGAGGTATTGTGATTACTAGCCTAGCCGGCTTTTACATTGTAAAAAGTGTCAAAGATGGGATTATAGCAAAAATGACTAAAATTTACGATAGAAACATAGAATTTGATCAAGATTGCTTCAAAAACGAGACTATTAGAGGAATTGAACATACAGTCATTAAAGGCAAATTGACGTATATACCTGACTCTTGTGAGCATTGTAGTGGATAAAATGCTGAAAATGTGTCCTTAAAACACATAGCATCTACATATAGCATGTCAACTGCAACAGTTCAGAGAGTTCTAAGGTCCAATGTTTTCAAGGTAAATAAACAATGCTACCAGAGGTACTTGGAATAAATGAATTTAAATCACTGAAATCTGTCGATTCAAATATGAGCGTAATCCTATGTGATATCCAAACTGGAGATATCATCGATATTGTCCCTGATAGACGTAAAAGGTACTTAAGAGAATACTTTGAAAGCTTTTCTAAGGAGGCTAGGAGCATGGTGAAATACATAACCACAGATATGTATCAAACATATATAGGCCTTGGAATTGACCTATTTCCAAATGCTCAAATAGTCATTGATAAATTTCATGTAGTTCAATTATTTACTAGATGCATGCAAAAATTGAGGATAGATGTTATGAAGAACTTTAACACAAGATCAACGAATAACAAGAAGCTTAAAAAGTACTGGAAGGTTCTTTTAAAGAAGAACTTTAATCTAAACGGAGTTAAATTTTACAAGTATGTACACTACAAAAAATGGACTAATACAAAAGAAATTTTAATAGACTTACTTAGCCTGTCTGATAGGCTATCAGTTGGTCACAGCCTATATCAAGAGTTTCTATACACCATACATAACAGAGATATCGATGGTTTAGAGACCTTTTTTAGATAGATATTTAAATCAGGATTCTATTCCACCAAAATTTGAGACTGCCATTAACACGCTATATGGTTACAAGGATGCTATCGTAAATTCTCTAGAAACAGGTTATACGAATGCTGTTGTCGAAAGTAACAACAATCTAATTAAATCGATGAAGAAGACCGCATTCGGCTTTAGAAGCTTCCAGAATATGAGATTAAGAGTACTATTAAGGAAAAAGATTCACATAAAGAAAAAAGACAACATCAAGGATATTATATGTATCCAAGATGCTGTCGCATAAATTTCGGATTTTACTCATCAACGCTAGTTGACAAAGAACCAAACTATTTAGCCGAGATGCTTTCAGTTATGTTGATGATGTTTTCCATCGATGCAACCATACTGCTCATCTTGTCCATTCCTATGTTCCCCATCTTTTGTTCCAATGACCCCTTTAGGTAAGTCATGAAATTGTCTGACAATAGATCGCCAGCTTCAGTCATAACTATTATGTACCTACGTCTGTCTTTCTTGTCATTTACCCTCTCAACATATCCTTTTTCAACTAGGTCGTCAATCATAGTTGTCAAACTTCCCTTTTCAATATTTAACATATTGCAAAGTTCTGTCATATTGATTGCTCCATAGTTTTTGATGAATGTCAAGGCTCTCAGCTGCGTCTTATTAACATTCTTATCCGATATGAACTTTTTGATATCTTCTAGGTAAAAATCGTTAAATAGTTTAGGTAGTGACTTAACCAAGAATGATATTGTAGTTTCGATACTATTTTGCATTTTTTATTTCCCTCCGTTTCCATATACCTCTATAGTATAATAAATATTAAAACAAATTTCAAGAATTTCAACCTATTTTTTGGGTAAAAGAACAAAAAATCTACTAAATTAGTTATCTTAAAAAGATATTTAATAATTCTCAATAAAAAATTAATTAATCCCAAAGCAAATTTTTATATTTTCTTATTAATTGTTTTAGTTTTTCGTTTTTTTGTCTCTAGATAGGCAAGTATTCTACGATAGATGAAATATGTCTATTAACAAACTCGGGACAAAATTCATCCTACACTCACATATTACTATCTAAAGCTTAACTAATGTTTAACTAACATTATATATCTAACATAATTTGAAATAAAATTTACAAAAGATTTAAATTGTGTTAATTTTAGACTCAATTGTACTATTTTCAGTATATTGTCTACATATCAAAAACACATATATAACTAATGCAATATAATTCATTATATTATATATCTTTCCAAATTTATATCCTATAATCATGTTTAGACCTATTCTATTAAGGAAATTTTTACATAAATTTAACTTATTAATAGTCCTGGT
>NZ_ADJN01000056.1:0-51636 GCF_000178095.1 Peptostreptococcus anaerobius 653-L
ATCGTCTCACCTGACGACTTATTAATAATAACATATTCATTTCATAATGTCAATATGTTTTTTAAAGTTTTTTAAAGTTTTCCAACCGATACATCGGCACTCTGAAAAATCTTTTCTAAAAGCAAACTTGCTTCTTAACTTTTTAATATCACCGTGTATTACAGTCCTTATATACACTGTATCTCTCAGCGACAAGTAATACTATACACTCTTTTTTATATAAAGGTCAATAGTTTTTTACTAGTTTTTTTGCATATACAAATTGTAGATATATTTAAAATTTTCTAACTTTATTTTTAGATAAAAATTCTATTGAACTTTACATATTTGAATGTTATTATAAATATGAAAACTATAGATAATAATTATTAATAGGAAATGATTATTATCATGATTAATATTGTATACAATAAACAGTATGCATTTTATATATCTCGCTACATATTTATATAGATATTAGCTATGCTATCTATTCATCTTATGTAAATTATATAGAATCCCTTTTATATTTGTAAAAGTGTAGCTTTACATCCTTTTATATTTGTAAAAGTATAACTTTGCATTTATAGGTATACCCTGCATATTATTCTTTTCAGATGACAAATAGCTTGCTATATGGCGATTAGAGATTGCCTGAAAATAAGACTATAAGAGTCTTACATGATAAACAACTTAGTTTATACTAGTTGCCAAGATAAAATAACTTCTCTATACACAAACTTGGCAATTTAATATAAAACCACAACAAACACACTAATATACTTTTATTTAAGGAGGTTATTATTATGACTGCTTGGAAAGATTTTAAAAAAGGAAACTGGTCTGAAAACATTGATGTACTAGACTTCATCAACCTAAACTACTCTCAGTACGAAGGTGACGCTGAATTCTTGGAAGGGCCTACTGAAAACACAAAGAAACTTTGGGATGAATTAACATTCCTATTTAAAAAAGAAAGAGATAATGGTGGCACTCTTGATGTAGACGTGGATACAATATCAGGTATCGATGCCTATGCTCCAGGATATATAGATAAGGACCTAGAAAAAATCGTTGGTCTACAGACAGATGCTCCTCTTAAGAGAGCTATAATGCCTTATGGTGGTATAAGAATGGTAGAAAATTCTTGTGACGCTTATGGATTCAAGCTAAATCCAGAAATCAAAGAAATCTTCACTAAATATAGAAAGACTCACAACCAGGGTGTGTTCGATGTATATACTGAAGAAATGAGGAATGCAAGAAAAGCTGGTATCATAACAGGTCTTCCAGATGCCTATGGTAGAGGTAGAATCATAGGAGACTACAGAAGAGTTGCCCTATATGGTGTAGACTTCCTAATAGAAAAGAAGAAGGAAGAAAAATTATCTCTTGCCAATGAACCTATGACAGAAGATACAATTAGACTAAGAGAAGAAATTGCAGAACAGATATTAGCCCTTAATAAGCTAAAGAATATGGCAAACTCATACGGAATAGATATTTCTGGCCCTGCGACAAATGCACAGGAAGCAGTTCAGTGGCTATACTTTGCTTACCTTGCAGCTATAAAGGACCAGAACGGTGCTGCCATGTCAATCGGTAGAACTTCTACATTCCTAGATATCTACATTGAAAGAGACCTAGCAAATGGTACTATTACTGAAAAGGAAGCCCAGGAGCTAATCGACCACTACGTAATGAAGTTAAGACTTGTAAAGTTCCTTAGAACTCCAGAATACAATGACCTATTCTCAGGAGACCCAACTTGGGTAACAGAATCAATAGCAGGTATGAACTCTGATGGTAGATCTTGGGTAACTAAGAACTCATTCAGAATCCTAAATACCCTATACAACATAGGACCTTCACCAGAACCAAACCTAACAGTACTTTGGTCTACAAAGTTACCACAGGGATTCAAGGACTTCTGCTCAAAGGTATCAATAGACACTAGTTCAGTCCAGTACGAAAACGACGACCTAATGCAGGACTTCACAGGAGACGACTACGGTATAGCTTGTTGTGTATCTGCCATGAGACTTGGAAAGCAGATGCAGTTCTTCGGAGCAAGAGTCAACCTAGCTAAGACACTACTATACTCTATCAACGGTGGTATAGACGAAAAGTCAGGAGTCCAAGTAGGACCAGCACAGGCACCACTAAAGGACGAAGTGCTAGACTATGAAACAGTTAGAGCTAGATTTGAAGAATATTCAGAATGGCTAGCTGGCCTATACGTAAACACACTAAATGTAATCCACTACATGCATGACAAGTATTCATACGAGTCACTAGAAATGGCCCTTCACGACAAGGACGTATTTAGGACAATGGCTTGTGGTATAGCAGGATTATCAGTGTGCGCTGACTCACTTTCAGCTATCAAGTACGCTAAGGTTAAGCCAATCAGAAATGAAGAAGGAATAGTAGTAGACTTTGAAACTGAGGGTGAATTCCCAATGTACGGTAACAACGATGACAGAGTTGACGAAATAGCCGTTGAACTTGTAAGAGGATTCATGAACAAGATCAGAAAGCACAAGACATACAGAAATGCTACACATACTCAGTCAGTACTTACAATAACTTCAAACGTTGTATACGGTAAGAAGACAGGTAACACTCCAGACGGTAGAAAGGCCGGAGAACCATTTGCACCAGGTGCCAACCCAATGCATGGTAGAGATTCACACGGAGCCCTTGCTTCCCTATCATCAGTAGCCAAGCTACCATATGAAGAATCACAGGATGGTATCTCTAATACCTTCTCAATAGTGCCAGCTGCCCTAGGAAAGTCAATGGATGAAAGAGTAAAGAACCTATCATCTATGATGGACGGATACTTCACTCAGAAGGCCCAGCACTTAAACGTAAACGTACTAGACAGAGAAACTCTTCTAGATGCAATGGAAAATCCAGAAAACTACCCACAGCTAACAATCAGGGTATCAGGATACGCTGTAAACTTCATCAAGCTAACAAGAGAACAGCAGATGGACGTTATAAACAGAACATTCCACGGAAAAATGGCCTAGTCCACCCCAACAAAATAATATATAATACAGTAGGGGGCTAATCAGCTCCCTATTGATATTTGGAGGTATAAAATGACAAAAGGAAGAATACACTCATACGAAACATTTGGCACAGTAGATGGCCCAGGCATAAGATTTGTCTTATTTACACAAGGTTGCCCCCTAAGATGTAGGTTTTGCCACAATAGAGATACGTGGGAAACTGGTATCGGAACAGAAATGACACCTGATGAGGTTATAGATGAATACATGAAATACAAAACATACTACGAAACATCAGGAGGAGGCATAACTGTATCAGGTGGCGAGGCAAGCCTACAAGCAGACTTTGTCACAGAGGTATTTAGGCTAGCCAAGAAAAATGGAGTCCATACCTGTCTTGATACTAGTGGATTTGTAGAGATAGACAAAATAAAAGAATTGCTAGACTATACAGACCTTGTCTTACTAGACCTAAAACATATGGACCCTGAAAGATCAAAGTGGCTAACAGGAGCCAGTTCAGAAAAGGCCATGCAGCTTGCTAGATACTTAGACGAAAGAAATATCCCTGTTTGGTTAAGACACGTCCTGATACCAGGTATTACTGATTCAAGGGAAAACCTAGAACTTATGGCAGATTTCACAGCCAGCCTAAACAATGTCGATAGGTTTGAATTTCTTCCTTACCATGTCATGGGTGTACCTAAGTGGGAACAGCTAGGACTAGAATACAGCCTTAAGGATGTTGAACCTGCAACAAAGGATGATGTTGAAAAGGCCAAGAAGGTCTTTTTGGACATGGGTGTGGATAGGTTTGTATAGATGATAGCATAGGAGGTTATCATGGATACAATCAAAGAAAAGAAAAAGGAGTATTTCCACGAATACTATAGGAAGTGGATCTATATTTACAAGGAAGGTGCAATCAGAAAGGTAACTATGAACAAATACCTTATGACCCATTCATGGTTGGAACGCCTGGTCCCAAACCTTAAGGTATGTGAATTGACTAGAATTGAATACCAAAAACTAATCAACAACTATGCTCTATATCACGAAAGGCAGACTACTATGGATTTCCACCACCAATTAAAATCCTCTATCTTAGATGCTGTTGATGAAGGTCTTATAGATAGGGATCCAACAAGAAAAGTAATAATAAAGGGAAAACCACCAAGAATAAAAAAGCAGAAGTACCTAAATCAGTATGAGCTTCACAAACTATTAGACTGCTTAAAATTAGATGAATCTATTAGTTGGGACTGGTTTATAATGTTAGTAGCAAAAACAGGTATGAGATTTTCCGAAGCTCTCGGTCTGACTCCAAACGACTTTGATTTTTCTAGACAGGTATTATCTATAAATAAAACTTGGAATTACAAGGAAAAAGGTGGCTTCCTTCCAACCAAAAATAGATCATCTGTAAGGAAAATACATCTAGATTGGCAAACTATCATACAGTTTTCACAATTACTAAAAAATTTACCCAAGGATGAACCAATATTCACTATTAATAAAGATGTAGTGTACAACTCGACTGTCAACGCAATTCTTAAAAGAAGGTGTAATGAAGCTAACATACCAGTAGTTTCTATACATGGCCTGAGACATACACACGCATCTTTATTACTATTTGCGGGGGTATCTACAGCTAGTGTTGCCAGAAGACTTGGCCATTCATCTATGGCAACTACTCAAAAAACCTACCTACACATCATTCATGAATTAGAAAACAAAGACCTAGATCTGGTTATGAGATCTCTATCCGGACTTACATAAAAAATGCTACCCTAATAATGATGTACTAAAGTAAGCTACACTTTAATAGTGAGACAGTTTCTGCTGCCTCGCTATTTTTCAGAAGACCTTTTGTCTACTCATGTATAAGTAATACTCCAAAGTTTTTATCAGGATTAGTTGGTACCTTATTCTTCTTTACTTCAATCTTTGCTGATGACAAGGTTGACATCTCAAATATAGCAACTCTACAAGCCAATGTTTCAGATATATTTTTCATCATGGTGAATTTTTGAGAACCCGTCAAGCAATAATCACCTTCATTATTTTCACCCTTCAATGCCTTCTCATCCAAAATACTTTTCAATTCTATTGTAAGCGAAGGAATTCTTTGGAATATCTTATAATTAGGTGTTTTATTATCATTTGTAAATGATTTTATTGGTAATATTATATATACGCTGGTGAAGGGTAATTAGGTTGTCAAGCATATCCAAATGCTTACCTATTTTGTGTTGCTCCTCAATAGATGGAAGTGCTATTGAACACATACATAACTTGTCATAGTAAAAGTACAGACGCACTCCACCTTCTTGATATTTCTCAATCATTTTCTGAAAAGCAGCACTCTTAAACCAATGCCACAGGAACCTATCGTCCACATCAGCCGTTGTCTTAAAAACCTCGTATAGTGAGCTTACAATCACACTTTTATCAAGATTTTGGTATCCGATAGAACCAACATTTATTCTTGCAGGATTGTATGCAAACGAGTTTGGAGAAACAATATAATACATTGTTTTGTCAGCTTCACGCATAGTTCCACCATTCTCAAATTGCTCATTTTGTGGAACAAATCCGTTCTCATTTGTGATGGAATAACTTTCAAAAGGAAGATTATCCCTGTTCTTTTCTCCTGCTAAAAAAGTGATTTCTGTAAACTTACGCTGTTCCCAAGTTCTTGTTTTTATACATTTTCATTTAAAAATACGTATTTTTAGTTGTTTTTTATTTAAAACATATAAAGACACTTACGCTGGTGAAGGGTAATAAGGTTATCGATGTTGGCAAAGTATTGACCAATTTTCTCTTGTTCATCTGCACTTTTGGGTAACAATGCCTTAAACTTCGCAAATGTTGAAATCCAATGTCGCCCGTGACTAACGGGTACAAATCCGATATTTTGCAAAACATTGTAGGCACAATGTATATTGTCGTTTGGGTTATTTAGAGTAAGTAATTTCATCGCAGAACTCTTTACTTTAAAGGGAAAATCCACATAATGCGATGATGTTGTAAAATCATCAAAAATGATTACGGGACTTTCTTCACACGCTTGTTTTATTCCAAACTGTTCATCGGTATAACCTAAAATAAAACTTTGCCCTGCCGTCAAAACGGGTATTTCATTTTTATCGTCATACTCTGTGCTTTCAACAATATAGTCTTGCGGTTGCTCGTATTTGAACATTTCCCCCAACTTACGCTGTTCCCAATAATTAAGGAGCAGTTTCCTGCTCCTTAATAAATTAAAATATACTTACAGTATTTTCAATTACAAATTGAAATCCAATTAAACTAGCCTTAGAAATAAATTTTAAGCAGATCATATATTGTTGTTTACTCTTAACTACACTTCTAACCCTAGTATTCTAAGCTGTTCCATTATCTCAGATTCCAACTTAGCTATTTCCTTGTTATCTTCTTCAATCAATTTAGAAACAGCTATTAGGTCAACTGGTTCCTCTTCTTCAAATGTATCAACGTACCTAGGAATATTTAGGTTGTAGTCATTTTCCTTGACTTCATCAAGGCTTGCAACATACGAATACTTGTCTATAGCTTTTCTATACCTATAAGTAGATACAATCTTGTCTATAAATTCATCAGTTAGGGTATTTTGGTTCTTTCCCTTTACAAAATCACTACTAGCATCTATAAACAATACATCGCTCACTCCTCTGGCAGTCCTATCCTTTTTGAATACTAATATTGTTGTAGGTATACTCGTACCATAGAACAAGTTGGCTGGAAGTCCTATTACAGCATCAAGATAGTTGTCTTTTTCGATTAAGGTCTTTCTAATTACACCCTCTGCGGCCCCTCTAAATAGGACTCCATGTGGTAATACTATAGCCATTGTACCATCTTCCTTTAGGTGGTAAACACTATGAAGTATAAAGGCAAAGTCTGCCTTTGATGCTGGTGCTAGTTTCCCGTATCCATTGAATCTTGGGTCTTTTATCTTTCTTTCGTTGTTATCCCACTTTGCAGAATAGGGTGGGTTTGCAACTACTGCATCAAACCATTTTGGTTCCATTTTACCATTCTTGTCAGTGTCAATTGGCCAGTCCTCTTCAAGAGTATCGCCATTTTTTAGCGACATATTTTTATACTCAACGCCATGCATCATCAGGTTCATCCTTGCAAGGTTGTAGGTAGTAGTATTTAACTCCTGTCCATAAAAGTCCATAGCACCTACCCTATCTCCACCTGGCAACTCATCCCTGACAGTCAGTAGTAGAGACCCTGACCCCATAGTTGGATCATATAGATTAAAAGTCTTCTTACTAGCTACTCTACCTGTAGTCACTATCTTTGCCAATATCTGGCTGACCTGGTGAGGTGTGTAGAACTCTCCGCCCTTCTTACCAGCACTAGCTGCAAATTGTCCAATTAGGTATTCGTAAATCTCTCCTAGTATGTCTTTGCCATCTTCACCCTTGTATTCTACTTCATCAACTAGTTTTACAATGTTGTTAAGCGACCTAGCCCTTGCTGTTGCACTTGCACCAAGCTTTGAATCACCTAGGTTGATATCGTTGAAAACACCTGAGAAGTCTTCCTCTGCCCTCTCATTTATCCTGGCATTGTTGTTGAAATTATCCAGTAGCTTTTGGTAATCACTAGGTACTATCTTACCCTCATCAATTTTATTGCATAGACTCTCCCAAGTGTCATCTGGGTATATGGCATATCCTAATTCATCAGCAATATCCTTGATAAATGTATCTAAATCACCTGCCGAATCTCTCTTGTATACCTCGTTGTTAGACATACCATCTTCAGAATCTATGATACCATACTCAACCATGTAGTTTTCCTGATGTTCTGATAAGTATCTATAAAACATAAAAGCTAGTATGTAGTTTTTGAACTCAGAAGCATCCATGTTGCCTCTCAGTTCGTTGGCCATAGCCCAAAGTTTACTCGTAATTGATTGTACTTTATTGTCCATTTTTAGTTTCCTTTCTTAATTGTTTATACAAACATCTGCTGAAGCAGACCTTTTTTAAGTTCTTTTAGGTGGTTTAGTTTACGCTGATGAAGGGTGATAAGGTGGTCGAGGTTGGTAAAGTATTGTCCTATTACCGCTTGTTCGTTTTCGCTAGGAACCATTATTGTCTGATTCAAAAATTCCGGAATAACCAGTTCATTCATCATAGTCCCAGCTTTTGTAGAATTGACAAGTATTCTCCTCATGACAGATTCAGAATGTATATATTGCTTCCAAAAATTAACCGGCATTTCATTCAATGGTCTTAAAGTACTGAATCTTGGCGACATTATGCCTGTTCCAATATCATTCACAACGAATCTTCCAAAATGAAATTGTTTATTTGTATGGCCTTCAAAAGCAATATCCCCTACTCTAAGCACTTTGTAGGTAGACAATGAGCTTTCCGATGCACCATTGCCATCATCTTTGTAACTCATCGTTGCAACAGATATGGTTTTATCGTATCCTATTAGATTTTCGTTTCTTTCAGTATTGCGTTGATATAATTTCCCTAACTTACGCTGTTCCCAATCTTCTGTGAATCCAGGAAACCTTAGTTCTGGAACTTTTTCATTATTTTTAGGAAACATTTTTTGAAGTAGCCCTTTTTTCATTTCCTTCAAGTCTTCCAACTTACGCTGATGAAGGGTAATTAGGTTGTCTATAAATTTAAAAAAGGTTGAAATTTGTTTTTGTTCATTAATTTCTGGTAACCTAATTTCTGTTTTTAGAATATTATTGTTATATAATCTTTTAATCGTACTACCTTCAATTCCATTCCACTTAATACACTCATATACGTACTTCAAAAAACTATCTAACAACCTTGAATCGTGTTTCAACCATACAATATTGGAATCTTGAAAATACTCGTCTCTACCAGTGAATTCGACAGTTCTCCCTATAGTTCCTGAAGCAGAAATTAATATAGCCCCCTTTTCAGGATACGGATATTTCTTCTTGTATTCCTCGAATAATTCTCTAGAAATAAAAGCATCAGCTTCTCCTCCGAATGTACCAATTTTGAAAAAAGGAACATCACCTTCATCAAAAGTTTGTTCTTTAAATATTCGCTTACACATACCAACATTCCCTAATTCTCCCAACTTACGCTGTTCCCAATCTTCCGTAAATCCAGGAAATCTCAGCTTAGGTACCCTTCTTTCTTCTTTCTTTTTTCCATTCATATAATTCACCCCCTTATCAATTCTTCAGTCCTGTATACAGTGTAACCTTCATAGGCATAAGATGCATCTATGCCCTTCATGTATATTCCCCTATCATCGACCCTGTCAGTCAGAGCCTTTTCAATAATATACTTTATCTCCAAGTCTTTAATAGGACTTCTTTCCATAGCCATCAAGTAGTCTTCTTTATCAACCTTTGACCAGTCTACTACCCTGCCAATAGAATTTTTCAATATGCAATCTAACCAAATTCTCATAGACCTACCATTACCTTCTCTAAATGGATGGGCGACATTCATCTCTACATATTTCTCAATTATCTGGTCAAAGTTATCTTGGGGCATATTATCTATTTTCCTTAATGCATCATCTAAGTACAGTACTGGAGCAAATCTAAAATTTCCCTTTGATATATTTACACTTCTTATCTGGCCTGCAAATTCATAAATATCCTCAAACAGATATTTATGAATCTCAGCTAGACCATTAAATGTACCCACTTCAAATTGTCCTATTATTTTATTTTCAAACAGGCCGACCGCCTTCTCCTTGCTCATCTTTTCCTCTACCCTCTCAAGTTCAGATGAGCTTGTAATGTTTAATTTATTTTCTAAAACCATCTATTCACCTACAATCTCATCAGCCAAATTTAATAGAGCTTCTTTAAAACTAGTTCTGTATCTAGATCTTGACATTTCTTTTACTTCTTTTTCATATGCCATCTGCCCGTAAATCTTTACAGACTTCTTTAGTATTTCAGATACTTGATTGCCATCATTTAAGTCATTTTCTCCTAACTCATGATTCATTACCAAGTCTCTAATATCACTTGGAGATATCAGGTCTACTATACCCCACTTGATCCTAAAGTCAAGTAACTTCTTATCTACATTGACAATACTCGCTTCCTTTATTACCCTAGATGCTACCCCTGGCTCTGCCGGATACTTAAAGTTCATATCTGGTGTTGGATATTCACCATTGACGATAGCATCAGCCGCATCATTAATTTCCTTAGCACGTTTTCTATCCACCAGTGTATCTGTGAACTTTTCAATGTTCTTTCTTGTTTCCTTGGCTTCTTCAATCTTCTTCTCATGCACCTTGTTCAATAAGTCTGCTACTAGTTCATTTAGGTAGTCGTAGTTAACCCTTATTTCCTTTACATGGGTCATTTTTAACTCCAACTGATATATTGGTACTTCCTTGATATCTGCAAGTTCTTTTCTTAGTTTTTTTGATAGGTGGGTAGTAAGCGTCTGCTCCTGGTCTGGTGTCATACCTAGTGCATATATTAAATCATCTGGCCTATCATAATCAAAGCCTATTGATTCTCCTGATTCATCCTTTTCAGGGTCATACTGCTTTAACTTTGCCATACCTATATTATATTTCATCAATAGGTGATACATCTCTTCCTTGTCTTTTTCTAATGGTGGTGTGTCTACAAAGCTATCTGTTAGATTGTCTAATCTAGATACTATTTTGCTTACCTCTCCAAAGATGGTTTTGAACTTTTCAGCTATTATTCCTGGCTCTACTGGATCCACAATTTTCTTTTTCAAGTCAGCAGATGACTTTTCCGCATATATAGCCAATGCATCATTCATCAGTTTTTCATTCTGCTTTGGCCACCTGTAGTTGATTACTCTTCCCCAAGGCTTGTCCTGCATATTGTGAACTCTATTCGTCCTTGAATATGCCTGGATAAGCCCCGCTCCCTTAAGTGTTCTGTCTACATATAGGGTATTCATCTGTGGAGCGTCAAATCCTGTCAAGAGCTGGTCTACTACTATTACTAGGTCAAGGTTATTGTCATCATGACTAGCTTTTTTCAGTCTAGTAGCTACATCTTCAGTGTATAGGTTGACTGTAGTCATATCAAATTCAGTGCCAAATTCCTTGTTATAGCTGTCTATTATTCTTTCTAGGCTTTCGTTAGTATTTACCATTACATCATTGTTAGTAGTATTCAGGCTAAACGTTATTGCAACCTTTAGGGTAGGTAGGTTCTGACTTTTTCTTTCTTTATTTACCCTCTGGATTTCATCATAGTACATGATAGCCATCGGAATGGATGCCTTATTACCACCTACATGTGTAGTTAAGAGGGCATTGTACTTGCCATCATTAGACCTATTCCTCCAATTTTTAAATATATCTTCGACAACTAGTTTTATATGGTCAATATTTTCATCGTAAAAACTAGGCTCTATCTCATCATCCATGTCTTCTATAGTCATATTATCTATCTTGTTCTTTATCTGCCAGTCCTGCCAGTCTGGGTACCTATTGGCATAGAAAGATGGTAGGTACTTTTCCTTCATTTCAGTTTCATCTATCGTAGTCTGAAAATCTACCTTAAACCCTAGAACATTCTTATCTGCTATAGCATCCCTTATAGTATAGGCATGTAGGAGCTTACCAAATATATCTTCAGTCCTTAGTCCCTTTGTAGTCTTGTCAAACATCGGTGTACCCGTATAGCCTAGCCAGGCCCCCTTTGGAAAGGCCTTTTGTACCATATCAAACCCTTCTCCAGCTGTTGACCTGTGGGCTTCATCTACTATGAATAGTATATTTTTGTTCGGTGCCTTGAATAACTTTCTCTTTACTAGGGTCTGGAGCTTTTGGACTGAAGTTATTATGATTCCTCCACCTTTTTTTTCTAGTTGCTTTTTTAATGCTCCCGTATTTTTAGTGTCTGATATGCTACCATATATTTCTAGTTCACTCGTTTCAAAATTTGGATCATATGCCATATAAGAGTCTACTGTCTGTTTTGTTAGGGCAATCCTATCTACTACAAAGACAACCTTGTCTACATTCGCTAGTCTATTTGCCAGCCATGCAGTTTTAAAACTCGTAATAGTTTTACCTGAACCTGTTGTATGCCAAATATAACCTAGCTTGTTATCACCCATATCGAAATGAGTCTTTCTAATCTTTTCTATGGCTTCCTGGGTAGCATATACCTGATAGGACCTCATAACCTTTAGAGATTCCTTGTTTTTTGTGCCGTCCAGTATCATATAGTTTGTAGACATCTGGTGGGCCATCGGTATAGTCAACAAGGCATCAGAGAATTTTTTCCAGTCATTTACTGGCTTATTATCCTTGTCTTTCCAATAAAAGGAAAAGTCCTTGTTAAACTTGTCTGCTGTCGTATTCGCCATATATTTACATTCTACCGGTGTCATTGCAACCAAGAGTTGGACAGTAGAGAATATGTCTGAATACTGGTTTTCTATTATGTACTGGTGCATCTGGTTTAGGGCAAAGTCCGCTGGTATTGCCGCTACTTTTTCTTCTATCTGCACTATTGGTAGTCCGTTTATTAGGAGGGTTGTATCAAACCTCCTGTCCTTTTTTCCAGGTATCTTCGACGGTCTTTCGATTTGATTTACTACTTGGTATACAGTATTTCCACCAGCTATTTTATCTTGGTTGAAGACTTCTAGTGTCACAAATTTTCCCGTATCTAGGTAAAATTGAATTTGACAAACTCCATTCATACCAAACAAAAATTGCCCTGCTTCGTATGGTGTGCTCAACTTGCAAATTTCCCTTTTTACATTTTCAAACTCTGAATCTGACAACTTCTTGTTGTCAAGTGCCCCAGGATTATGACTCTCCAAAATAGCCTTGAAGTTCTGCCATAGGTCTTCAGTTGTCTTGATATTAGGCATATAGGTCCAAAGGTCACTGGTATTTGACAGGTATATGTCCAACCCATCCGATACCAGACTAGATTCTGTCCCCTTGCTAGCCTTATAGATTAGATTCTTCTTTTCTTTGTTGAGCTTGTCATTCTCTTCCTTTTCATATACAAATGACTTGGATTTTAGACCACCACTTAGACGATCAATTAATTTACATTCAAATTCTGTCTCGTTCATACTGCCTCCTTCTTCTCACACAATTCTAAACCTATCCATTTATTAATTAAAATTTTTATTATTTACCGTCTATCTTTTTAATACTATTAAATATTACTCTATCATTCTTTTTTACCTTTTATACTATTTTACTTTTGATAATTCACCTAATACTAATTTCTCCTGACTAGATGCTACTCGTGCCCTTAGTGCCGACAATTTCTTTTGCTTAACGTATACCTGACCAATTATTTTCTGCCTTTCTATACTTGGTAGTTCTCTTATCTCCAAATCTTTAACTTGTTTTTGACTATATTTTAAGACTTTAGATCCCTGAAGGCCTATCATTAGTTGTCTCTTTATATCTTGGGACTCATTTATGATATATAGCAAATAAGATTTGTCTATTTTATGACCTGGCTCCAGCACTATATAGTTTTGAGTGCATACTTTGCCAGCGTTTTCCTCACTAACAAAGGCACCACTTGCAGATATCAAACTAAACACTAAATCACCTTCATTCAGGACCACAAGATTATCAAATGTCCTCACCACTTTTTCCGCTTGATCACTAGACCTAGAACCTATCCCTGCCAAGTCATCAGCCAAATCAAATTGGTTATAAAATGTATAACAAGGTGCATCCACCTTGTCGGTTTCAATTATCCTAAACTGGGGACTACCACTTTTTACCCCCACCAATTTATCCAGTTTAATCGTTTTTTTCAAGTTATCACCCTATTTCATATTATTTTTGTTTCATTTGTACTAACCTTTGATATCATATGAATTCATTTTAATTTCTTGGTTGCTACAACTTTAGTTTTATTTTTACTCAGTAAATAAACATCATTCAAATTTTGTAATTTATATAAATTACTATATTATATATTATAGATCTTTATGGAAAAAATGTCAATAGATATCCCTATATATTTTTGTAATTTTTAAAAATCACATTAAATTATGTGTTATGTGATGCCTTAGAACCAACAAATACTTCATACTCTTTAATCACTATAAGATAAAAAGCTGACCTTTTGGGTCAGCTTTTTGACTTATATATTATCAAATTTAAAATCTTCATCCTCAAGGTCTTCATAGATGCCCTTCTGGTATCCATTACCCTTAGTTGAGAAAAAGTCATGGGTCTTTGTCTCAGTAGACAAACCATTTAGGACTATGGCATTGACCGGTTCTACCTTGTAGAACTCTTCAAAGCCTAGGTTAACTAGGGCTGAGTTTGCATTGTACCTTAGGAAATTTATAACCTGGTCCTCTAGGCCTAGTCCTTCATAAAGCATCCTTGTGTACTTCTCCTCATTTTCCATAAGCTCCTTCAAAAGTCTATAGACAGCATCCTTCAACTCATTTCTATCATCATAAGAAAACTCTCTAAGCTTTTCCTGGGCTAAGAGGCCTATATACTTGCCATGTAGCGATTCATCTCTCAGGATAAGCGATATAATCTCTCCACTTGCTATCATCTTTCCTTGACCAGCTAGATATAGGGGAAAGAAAAATCCACTATAGAATAAAAATGACTCTAGAAATACACTTGTAGCCATAGACATGTATAGACTCTTTGGATCTTCTACATTCTTGTACTGCCTCAAGACTATCTTAGCCTTGTTCTGTAGTAGTGGTTCTTCCTCGATCCACAAGAATAGGTCATCAATCTCATGCTTTGATAGCAAGGTTGTAAAAATACTTGAGTAAGACTTGGCATGGATTTCTTCCATTGTACCCATAAATGACAGGACTGCCTTTCTCTGAAAGTTCTCAGTAAGATCCATCATTGATGGTATACCGTCATTTCCCTGTTTCGTATCAAGTAGGGTAAGACCTGCAAGGACTCTCTTATACAGGATCCTCTCTGATTCTGTAAGTTCAGCCCAGCTAGGTATATCCTTTGATATAGGCACCTCTTCTGGCAGCCAAAACTGCTTTACATTCTGGTCCCAAAAGGCCTGAGTGAAATCATCGTCCTCTGTATCCCAGTTTACAGCCTTATGGATAGAATTATTTATATTTTGTATTCTCTCTTCTCTAGTTAACTTTTTTTTACTCATCTCTTCCTCCAAAACTATACAGAACAAGACAGACACTCATTATTTAACTCCCTAAGCATCTTTGTCCTAGTATAATACAAACTCTTTAAGCCTTTCTTGTAGGCATATATATAGTACCTAGCTATATCCCTAGTAGTCTTGTCGTCTGTTACAAACAAGGTAGTGGATATCCCCTGGTCAACATGGTCCTGTACTGCTGCTACAACATCTATGACCTTTAGCATATCTGTATTGTAGGCTGATTTATAGAACAGTAGGTTCTCATTAGTCAAGAAAGGCATAGGGTAGATTGTTGTCGAATCCCCATAAATCCTCACTTCTATCTGCTCTGTTATAGGCATAACTGACGAAGTGGCATTCTGTACATATGATATAGACTGAGTTGGAGCTATAGCCATCAAGTAGGCATTGTATATACCAACCTCTTTGACTTGGTCAAGCAAGTCTTTCCAGTCTTCTTTCCTAGGTATCATCATGCCCTCAAATAAGGCCCTTACCTTGTCTGTTTTTGGTAGGTAGTCTATTTGATAGTACTTGCCTAATACATCTGAGGACTCTCCTTTTGAGTACTCAGATTTTTCAAAACCATCAAAAGTCTGTCCTTTTTCCTTGGCTATCTTCATAGATGTCTTGATTGCATGGTATCTCATCATAGCAAAGAAGACATTACAAAAATCTACCGCTTCATCAGAATCATATCTAATATTATTTTTCATTAAATAACCATGTAGGTTCATGGCCCCAAGTCCTACTGAATGAGACTTGTCGTTGCCGTTTTTAACTGTTGGTACTTCCTCTATATTAGTCCTATCGCTGACATCTGTCAAGAACCTTATAGCAACATCTATAGCATGACCCATTTCTTTGCCTTCCATGATATTGGCTATATTTAAAGATCCTAGGTTACAAGATATGTCCTGCCCCCACTGGCTGTTTTTTGAACCGTAGCCTTCTATATGAGATGGACTCTGATACTGGAAGATCTCACAACACAAGTTTGACATCCTTACCATGCCAAGCCCCTTTAGGGTGTGGTTTTTGTTGGCTGTATCTATATAGACTATATAAGGATAGCCTGATTCCATCTGTGTCGCAGCTATTCTAGTAAGTATTACCCTAGGATTGATCTCCTTCTTTCTGATGTCAGGATCGGCAACAAGCTTGTCGTACCACTCGTTCATATTCAGGTCATCAAGATGTAGGGCATATTTTTTGTAGATTGAATGAGGATAAAAGGCATAGCCGACCTCATTTTTTTCTGCCAACTTCATAAATACATCTGGTATTATAGCACCTATTGATAGGGTTGCCAATCTTACCCTTTCATCTGCATTGATCTTCTTAGTATCCATAAGGGCGTCAAAGTCTGCGTGAAGTACGTTTAAGTAGACTGCTCCTGCTCCCTGTCTAGCACCCATCTGGTTAAAATATGAGAAAGACTGCTCAAGCATCTTGGCAACTCCTACTACTCCACCACTGGCACCCTCTATGCCCTTGATTGACTCTCCTCTAGCCCTAAGTCTTGTAAGGTTAAGGGCTACACCACCACCTATTTTTGACAAGTGGTTGGCTGAAGCAACAGCATAAGAAATACCCTCACAAGAGTCCTCAACTGTAAGCAAGAAACAAGATACCAACTGACCCGCTCTCTTTCTTCCTAGGTTTAGGAATGTAGGTGTAGCAGGCTGAAATTCCTGTTTTATAAGTCTCTTAGCGACATCTTTTGCTACCCTAGTGTCACCACTTGCTATGGCTAGTGAACAAATAAGTATCTTATCCTCATAATTCTCTAGGATTTTTTTACCATCGTCAGTTTTAAGGGCATAATTTTCATAAAACTTGCTCGCACTCATATATGACATAAACTCAAAGCCAAAACTACATATGTACTTATATAATTCATCAATAAATTCCCTGCTGTACTTTTCTATTATTTCTTTTTCATAATATGCGTTTTCAACAAGATAATCTATCTTTTCAAGTTCACTAGCAAAATGCATAGTTCTTTCATATATGGAGTCTTTTAAGTAAAGGGCTAGGGCTTCCTTGTCCTTTTCAAGTTGGTACCTACCATGTTCATCCCTCACTATTACTTCGTTGTTTAGTTCAATATATTTTGTGTTAGCCATTATCCTTCTCCTTATAAATTCCAAAAATAAATCCGTTTATTTCTATTTATAAATCTCTAATTACAGACATAAATAGAATCTCTTTTCACCTTCTAATATATACCCAAGCACCTCGAATATATGCAATCACATTCCCTATTTTAGCACATATTAAAATCAATATACAGTATTGACAAGGCGTATATTTTATGTATCAATACTATATTTAGTATATGTAAATGCTATCATGGACTTATTGATACTACTTGTAGGTCAAAAAATAAACGTTGATAGGATCAACCACAACTTGGTGATCAAGGCTATCAACGTTATATATTACCTCTTATTTAATTTTAATCATATAGATTAATTTACCTACTAGTCATGTACTACTACAGGCATTCCCTCTTTAGCTAAATTGTATATCTGTGCTACCTTGCTGTAAGGAGTATTTATGCATCCATGAGACCCAGCATATAAGTATCTAGATCCACCATAAGCAGCCTGCCAACTAGAATCGTGGATACCTATATTTCCATTAAAAGGCATCCAGTAAGCAACTGGTGATGCATATCCCGGTCCTCTAAGAACTGCATTTCTTGTCTTATAGTTAAGTGGATAGATTCCAGTAGGTGTAGCATCTCCATTATATGGGTTACCAGATACTATAGGTGTTGATACTTGAACTTCACCACCCTTTACATACCACATATGCTGCTTAGACAAGTCTATTTCTATGAATTCATCTCCCATGTCATTCTTCTGTCTAGATACAGCTGTTTGAGAATATATAGGCTTCCTATTATTTACATTCTTTTTCTTTTCTATTATCTTGTATAGTTCATCAGTCTCTTTTTCCCTGTTGATCAACCAACCATATATACCACCGCTGACTTTTAACTTGCCACCAGTTGATGCTGACTGTATTTCTCTTGTATCTCCATATGTAGAATACTTTCTGCTAAGACCTCTTACAACTTCCCTAACCTTGTCCCTAGATAACTTGACATTGTATTCTCCCTCTTCATCAAGGTCGAACATAGATACTATATCCTGGCCAGGAATCTGGTGCTTTTCATATTCAAAGTCATATACAATCTTTGTATCTGCATAAGGCTTGATTGTAGCAACTGCCTTTTTTACCTTAGTAGAGTCTGCATTGTATTTTTGAGCCTTATAAACTGAATCTGGATAACTAGCCTTAGTCTTCTGGGCCAATATTGACTGATCTAAGAACTTGACAAGTTTTGATTTTATAGGAGTTGATCCCAACTCTCCCTTGTCTATTGTCACTTCCTTCTTAGATTCATCATATTTTGGAACAGCACTCTTAGGAGCTACTATCTTTTTCTTATCATTGATATGTAAGTCAGCAAGCTTAGAATCCAACTTATCCTTATCGTACTTTATATTCAACTTGCCATCATACTTATAGTCAGTAAAAAATGCAAGTGGCCAAGCTAGAGAGCCTTGGTCTTTTTTAATCTTACTTGCACTGTCATCCTTTACGAATTCAAGACCTATATCTGACCCCTTTATAGAATCTTTAACATTTTTTCTACCAGTTATATCTATAGAATATGACTCAGCATTTTTAGATGCTATATCTTCTACACTTGAAGGAGTCTTAAGACCTGCATCGATGCCATTTATCTTTGTATTTGGAAAATACCTGCCATTAAAAATAAAACATCCTACACCATATACTACGAGTATAAGTCCTAATAGTCCAAATAAAAACTTATTAAATCCTCCACCTCTTTTGCTATTCTCAGTAGCTATAATTCCGGTAGATTTACTTTCATTATTCATAATACTATTGCCTTCTTTCACTTTCTTATTTGAGTTTGATTTTTTATCTATTTTTTCTTTAATTGGTTCTTTATTTTCTTCTTTTTTGAATTCCTTATTATCAGTCTTTTTAGGCTTCTTTTTCTTTTCTGCATACTCGTATAAGTCATCAATCGTGGCCTTATTGACAGAGTCTACAGAATCCAACAACTTTGAAGTTTCATCTTTCTTATTATATTCCATAGCAACTATATCTCCATCTTTGTCATATAAATCCTTTTTGTGATTATTATCCTCTGCCTTATATGGTAGGTCAGACTCTAATTTACTATCTTGCTTTTCAGACCCTAGTTTCTTACCTTTGATATCAGAGTCAGCCTTGGCTTGCTTCCTAGATTCGGCAACTTTGACAACATCCTCAAAAGGAGCCTTCTCAATATGTATCTTTTTAATAGCATTGATATTATCCTCTTGACTCTCCTGAGTCTTTGTGTCCAAATTAGAATTAGGAATAATGCCACTTTCTTCGTCTTCAAGAGTTATGATATCATCAACAGTCATAAAACTAGAATCATCAATTCCGATTGACTTTTGTTTTTGCTTTCTTTCAAAATACATTCTCTCATCTTCAACCGAAACTATCTTGTCGGCAGTTATCGTCCTAGCTGATGAACTATTCACCATAACCTTGTTAGGATTGCCAATCCCAGTTTTAAGACTTTTGTCTAGTATATCCTTAACATTTTCCGGCCTATCTGCCAAGTCTTGTCTAAGCTTATCCTGATTAGATGGCTTTTTGTTTTCTATATTAATATCTATATTAGTATTTTGTCCCTGACCAGTCTTGCAGGATTTATCTATTAGAGGCTTCTTAGGAGCACTGCCATCTTTTTTAAACTTAAATACTTTTTTAGATTTCTTCATTTCCTTTTCAAGTTTTTTACGCTCTACTCTCGACATTCCCTCTATCCTTTCATAGTATTTTCGTGCCTGTATTTCATTAGTACAATTTTACACACGGTATTTCTTCTTCTGAAATTATTAAATACCTTAACCTATATTTCATTAGTACAATTTTGCACTATAACTAGTTTACCACAAAAGTCAAATATTACACCCCTAATTAACCAATTTGTTACAAATTTTATATATTTCAATTTCAATATTACAAGAATACTCTTCTATTTTACTTTATATCATTAAAAGAAAATAAATTTCTATATAAAAAAATCTGGGTATAGGCTTTATCCCCAGATTTTTTTCAATTAACTATCTTGATTCTAAAAAAGAAATCAAGTTGTTTACAGTAGCCATATCTTTTCTTTCAAGGTCAGTAGGCTGTAGGGAAATTCCCAACTTATCCTCTATACCTAGTAGAACTTCTATTATGGCCAATGAATCTAGCATCTCATTTTCAAACATGTCTAAATCCATATTATCTCTTATTTCGTCTGTATCTAATATTTCTTCAAATATTTCAATTACTTTTTCTTTAATGTCCATTATTGATCTCCCCCCTATTTAACTTCTTCAAGTATTTTATGTTAAAATCCTTTACTATAGCTTACTTATCACCCTATTATCTAGGTAAAAATTTCCAAATTCCTCCTGATGGTATATAGTAATTTAAAAATCCTGAGAATATCAGCATACCAAAGCAAACTATATGGAAGGTAACAAATATCTGTATTCCCTGATAAATTTTATTCTTTTTGTACTTTTTGTGTATCTTTGATGACTTGGTAAACATATCATTAAACACTAGCATCAAGCCTTGGTATATACCATATGCTATATAGTACCAAGTAAGCCCATGCCAAAATCCCATAGTAGTCATAGTTATCATCTGGGCTACATGAGATGCAGTGGCCCTCTTTTTAAACCTCTTTTTTCTCATAGAATCAAGGACAAACCTTGAGAATAGGTAGTCACCAAACCATCTTGAAAGAGATATATGCCATCTTGTCCAGAATTCCTTCATGTCCTTACTAAGAAACGGCTTGTCAAAGTTGTCCGGTGCGTGAACACCAAATATATAACTCGTTCCGACTGCAAGGTATGAGTATCCAGCGAAGTCAAAGAAAAGGTATAGTGTGTAGGCGTACATATAATTGATTATAGGTAGTATGCCTACATCCGGTTTTACCTTGCTGACCCAGAACATATGTAGGACTGTAGCTATGGCAAACTTGTACAAAAGACCCATAGCAATCTTTTTAAAACCTGGTAGCAGGTATTCGTCAATATATACCTGTCTAGGTATAGCAGTATTTATCTCTTCTTCAAACCTTCTAGACCTATCTATAGGTCCAGAGCTCAAACTCGGGAAGAACAAGATAAAGTAAATCATATCCAGTGGCTTGATAGACTTTATACTTCCATCATATATTTCTATTATTATCTGTATAGCCCTAAAACTCAGATAGGATATACCTATAAAGCCTATAGCTCCCATAGGAGTCTTTGGACTTATCTTGTTGATTAATAGGGGTAGCATAGCAGAAAACAAGAACAACCTATAAGTCCACTTATTCTTGCTATTTTGCCTGATCTTCATATATATAAGGATAGTGGCTACTTCCCATATCATAAATGCCAGGAGAACACCAAACTGAACATTTATACCCACTATTAGGTATATCATGAGACAGGTTATGGTCATGGCATAGTATTTTATTTTCTTGCCCATTAGGCCAAGCCCTATAGCAGGTATCATAGTTAGAAACAAGATATACATGTATAGGTATCCTTCATATTGCGAAAAAACCATCTTATCCTCCTATAGCACTTCTTCAGCTATCTTTTTTCTGTCTATCTTACCATTTGTATTCATAGGTAGCTGGTCCATAACTACAATTGATCTAGGTATCATATATTCAGGCAAAAACTGACCCAACTCTTTTTTAATTGCAATAGAGTTTTTCATGTTACCTAGGTCGTTTTTAACCTTTAGGGATACAACACCCTTTAAGAATGCTATTTTTTCATTCTTATATACAGGTAATACTACAGCATTTGATATGTTAGACAGCTTTCTAAGATTATTTTCTATATCTTCAATCTCAATTCTGTATCCATTTAACTTTATCTGGAAGTCTTTCCTGCCTGCATACTTTATATTCCCATCATCAAGAATCATGCCTAGGTCACCTGTCCTATATGCCCTTCTTGAAAGGTCTATATCTTCTGAATTATCCCCATCATAGTAGAATGCTTCCCTAGTCTTTTCTACATTCTTAAAATATCCCTTAGACACAGATGGACCTACTATAACGATCTCACCCTTTTGACCCTTGTCTAATGGCTTGCCCTCTTCATCGACTATCTTAATCTGACAATTAGGCATTGGAACTCCTACTGGTAGGGGTAGTCCAGAATTTAAATGGTCTTCATTTATAACTACATGGCTAATACCAACAGTTGCTTCAGTTGGTCCATAGCCATTTATTACCTCTGCTTTTGGAAGTCTCTCCTTAAGCTTTCTAGCAGTCTCAACGGGAAGGACTTCACCGATAAACAACATCTTCCTAAGCTTAGGTAGTAGGTCTTCATTGAATTCATCAGATGCTAGGCACATACCTGCAAAGGATGGTGTAGACACCCAAACCTCCATGTTGGACTTTTTCATTTCCTCAAGTAGTCCCTTAAAGTCAGAAATCAAGTCCTTAGGCAAACTATAAAGAGTTGCTCCATTGCATATGCCTGGATATAGCTGAGATACACTCAGGTCAAATGAATAGGCTGGCTGGTCCATAACCACTATCTCCTGACCATCTATACCAAGTATAGGGCTCATCCACTCTACAAAGGAATCCAGATTGTATGTAGATATCTGTACTCCCTTTGGCTTGCCTGTAGAACCAGAAGTAAATAAGATATATGAGTTATCATCACCATCTACCCACCTTTGCCTGTCTACTGGACATTTAAGCTTATCATCATCACTGTCTAATATCCCTACTAGGTCCTGCCTATTTATTATCTTTATTCCACTGTACTTTTCTAACTGCTTGGAATCTTCATAGAAGTATTCTCCATCTGAAAAATCAAATATAACCCTTGGCTCAACAGCTTCAACTACATCAGATACCCTCTGTTCTGGAAAACTTATGTCCATAGGTACATAGGCATTTCCTGTCTTTAGGGCAGCTATCATACATACTAGTATATATATATCTTTATTGGCATAAATAGCCACCGGTCTATCATCTATCTTGTTATTTATCATATAGTTGGCAAGTATATCGGACTTTTCATCAAGTTCCTTGTAAGATAGCTTCTCTCCCTTACAAACAACTGCCAACCTATCTGACTGCGAATATTTTTTTACGCATTCTACTATATTTATCATATATTTATTCATGCTCCCCTCTAAAACTCATTATATATAAATGGCAACTCCTTAAAAGGTAAGAAGGTAAATACCAATATGCAGGCTATTACAGCCAAGGTAATTACTAGCGACATTATCATATACTTCTTTTTTTCAATCATAATCTTCCCTCACAATACTAACCAACTGGTACTAAGACCAGATATGGATTCATCATCAAATCCTTCTAATAAAATACACCTTCAGTTATTTTTCATATATATCGTATATCTGTTTACATACGTCAGTCCATCCAACTGTTCCCAGATGCATAACGTCTCTTAAGAAGTACCTACTAGAACCGCTATTGCTTTCATCTATCACCCTAAATCCATAAGGTGCAGTTACTTCCTTAACTTTTGCGAAGAATGCAGCTCTTTCATTCCTGTCAATTCCCACATAGTCATAGAACTGGTCTACTACTGGTATCAGAACTATTGTCGGCTCAACACCTGTCTCCTTGCAAGTATCGAGGAATATCTTATAGTCATAAAATTCTTTAGCATCAAGCATATTTACATAGTTATACATGCCCTTATAAGTTCTTTCCTTATTCTTCATGTACTCCCTAAAATAACCCTTATCTATAAACATAGGCTTACCATCAAATATTCCTGGCTTCTTACCTACTCTAAACTCGGCATCCTTTATAGCTTTTTCCCTTTCAGCCTTCCAATCTATGGTTTTGCGTGGCATATTAGGATCTTTGTTAGGTAGACCCACAAGTGAAGAATAAAGTATTCCCTTGTCCTTTAGTCTAACCATACTCTTTCTCAAGGAAAAATACGGCTTCATAGCTGTCATAATAAGCCTGTTAGCACCATTTTTCTTTACAAATAATTTGGCGTAAAGCTGTTCTTCCTTAAAGTCTCCAGTACCTTCTAGGAGCTCTGCTACCCTCTGTGCATACTTGACCTTAGTCTTATGAGATATCTTTGGATTTTCTAGGTACTTATAGAAAATAACCGGTGAAAACCTAGTCTGAAAACGGTCTGGCCTCTCACCTTTCTTATCCATAAACCACTGCATAGAAACCAAAAGCACTACTTTTTTATTTTTAGACTTATTAAAACTACCTACCATACTAGCGTGTTGAAGGTCTTGTGTATAGGCCCTACCACTAGTAATTATTCCGTTCTTTGTCCTTCCAGTGTTAAAGAAATTATCTGGGTGTTGGTCTGTAGAGTGACTAAGCTCTGAAGACCCCATCATCAATATATAATTTCTATCTGTCAGGTATTCATTTGCATAGTAACCCTTGTCCTTTACCTGAGATTTTGTATCGTAAAGCATACCATAAAGATTTTTTTCATTTAACATTCTTACATTTTGTTTATTTAAGTATGAGTTTAGCCCCACACAAAAAATTCCCGCTATAAAAAGTGGAAACAATAAATACTTAATCCTCTTCATAATCCCCTCATCGTCTTTTATTATTTAATTAAAATTCCATATATATAGTAATAAATTATTTATTTATATATGATATATCAAAATCCTATATTTTTCCTAAATCAATTTATTTAGTTATCTAAAACATATATTTGTTCCTAGGTAAACTTACAAATATCTTGTTTTTTAATTTTTTACTAAATTAACTTATCCTAGAATAAAAGAAATATAGGCTATATCAACTGGTCATCTTTACACAACTTGTATAAGGTTTGATCGAAATTAAATTCAGACCTTAGGGCTTCAACCTCTGAAAGTGACTTAGCCTTCTTTTCTTGGCTAATGTTTGTTTTGACAGCCCTTATAAGGAGATTCTTTGGAGAATGAGCTATATCTATAAATTCTAGTAGCTGAGTCTTATAGCCCAAAGCCTCGAGTATGTTCGCCCTAACTGAATCTGTCAACAAGGCCGATACTCTTTCCTGTATTATTCCATACCTAGATATTATATTTAGACTACTAGGTCTTATGCTTGCATTTATCTCATGCTGGCAACAAGGAACAGAGAATATCATCTTAGCCTTCCACTTTATAGCATTGTAAATAGCATAATCTGTAGCAGTATCACAAGCGTGTAGGGTAATAACCATATCTACCTTATTCTCGTACTTGTATCCATTTATGTCCCCCAGTTCAAAACGAAGCTGGTCATAGCCATATTTTTCAGCTACATCATTACAGTAGTCAATTACATCTTTTTTAAGGTCAAGACCTGTTATTTTGACGTTCATATTCTTAATCTCTGTGAAATAATAGTATAGTACAAATGTCAAGTAGGACTTACCACAACCAAAATCAAGTATATGTAGGCACTTGTCACTTCCCTTTTGGTAATCCTCGCTTATATTCTTGATTTCATGGTCAATAAGCTCAACAAACCTATTTATCTGCTTATACTTATCATACCTCGAGTTAACGACCTTGCCATCCTTTGTAAATACACCAAGGTCCTTTAAGGCAGGTATGTCCATACCCTCTTCCAAGATATAGTTTTTCTTTTTATTGTGACTTGTATTTATCTTTATCTGGTTCTTTTGAGACTTCTTTGAGAAAAATACCTTGCCTTTTTTAGATAATCTAAGGTCAATACTGTAGTCATTTGACTCAGCAGACAGTTGCTTATAGTCTTTAATTACTTCTTCTAGACTTTGGCCAAGTGAGTCCTCACCTATATTTTCATGAAAGACCTGCTTTTTTGTGAATTTCTCGATTTGGTATTCAACTTTTCCGCTAATCGATTTTAGGCTATACTTAACCTTTAATATTTCATTTTCCTTGCTCTTAGGACATGATACCACTATCCTAAGTGGCTGGGCCTCTACAATCTGGTCTATATATTCTTTATCTATCACTTTTTCCCCTTTCTTTAAATCAGTATACTTCTATATATACAACTGTATCTATATCCATATTATCATAATTAATAAGAGTGGCAGATACATATCTATCTCCACTCTCACTAAAATACAACTTATCTACAATCTCTTAATCCTCTAACTTAGGTCTACAACTTACTCTTTACTGAGGCAAGTTTTTGCTCCATGCTGGCAACCTTGTCTCTTCTATCGTCTACCTTGATAATTGAATAAACCCTGTCTACACCCTTGTCAAACACATCTTCCTGTATCTTTCTTACTAGGGCAAATATTTCATCTATATTGCCTTCCATAACAGTTCCCATTGGATTAAGCATATACTTAACTTTGTCTTGGTCTGCTAATACCTTCTGTGCTCCTGCAACATACTTACTTGCACTTGTTGTTCCTGTTCCTAAAGGGCAAACTGTCAACTCAACTACTGCCATATCAAACACCTCTTTCATAAATTATATTTTAAAATTTAAATACTCTAAACTATTCTGTCTTTTCACTACTTGGATGTCCTGCTTCAATCCTAGCAACTTCCTTTAGCTTGGCCATCTGAAGCATAGCAGCCAAGAAAACAGCAACTACACCAAAGGCATAGACATTAAACGTCCTCACCTTGTCATATACGCAATACACTACACCGATAGCCAATAGCAAGGCACCCAGACTAAAGAACTTCTTCAGTTCAGGCTTTTTGTATGACATATAAATATAATACACAGAACAGATAGTCAAGACCCCACCTATAAACAACAAGACAGGTTGAGTGAATAGATTATCCATCAAGAACTTGTTCTGTTTTATGAGACTTCTTCCTAGTCTCCACTTTGGATTGGCAAAAAATGTCAATAAAGAAGCTATCATTACAATCACCGTCTGTAATAGTGATACCATAGCCAATCCCTTGTCAGTATTGACCCTTACGTCCAATGGTACATTCGTCTGTAGGTTTTTCTTATTTCTATTTCTAGTATTTTTAGCCTTGTTGGCCTTTTTCTTTGATTTTCTCTTTTTTAAGTCTTTTTTAGCTGTCATCTAAATCTCCTAGCATCTATTTTAATTAATTTATAATTGCTTTCCAACATCTATTATAACACAAATACCCCTACCATACTATAAAAAGAGACCATCTTTACCCCTATGATTTAACCTTATACCCCCATAATACACCAAAAAAAGAAGCCCACAGTATATAACTGAGGGCTTGTATCTTCTATTATTTTATTAAATAAACTCGGCTGCCTTTACCTTTGAAGGTATAAATTTACCTATAACACCACCTATGATAGCTGGTACTACCCAGTTGAATCCTAGGAATCCAAGTGGTAGGTTGTTTACAGGTGCTAGTGATGGTATACTTGCTGATAATAGTGTAAGAGCACTTGTTATCACAGTAAATAGTACAGACACCTTGTAGATGTTGTCGTTCTTGATCTTGTCATTGAAGAATGCAAGAACTATTAGAACTATTGTTGGTGGGTATACTATTGCAAGTATTGGGCTTGCTACCTTTACTAGTCCAGATACACCTAGTGTAGCTGCTGCTGTAGAGAATAAACAAACAAATAGTACAACTCTTTCATAAGTTACCTTTCTACCTGATAATTCTGATAGGTAGTCAGCTGTGGCTGATGTAAGACCTATTGAAGTTGTCAAACAAGCAAGTGACACTGCTATTGCAAGTATTGTCTTACCTGTGTTACCTAGAAGAGCTTTAGTAATATTAACTATTACCTTAGCAGCCTGTACATCTTGGTTGTATACTGTAGATACTGTAGCACCTAAGTAAGTAAGTCCACCGTATATTAATGCTAGACCAACACAAGCAACTATACCAGCCTTTATAAGAACTGAAACCTGATGTTTAGCATCTGTGTAACCCTTGTTTATAAGAGTTAATATTAGAACTGAACCAACTGCTATTGATACGAAACAGTCCATTGTCTGGTAACCATCCGCTACACCTCTAGCGAACACCTGGTCAATCATTGGAGCAGAGTTTATTGGTCCAACTGGTGTTATAATACCTTTTACTATGATTACAGAAAGTGCGATTATAAGGAATGGTGTAAGTACCTGACCTATAATGTCTATAACTTTTGATGGTCTTACCGTTAAGAAGTAAGTAAGTGTAAAGAATATCACTACAACAAGTAAGATTGGAACACCTTCACCAAATAGTGGCTGGATGCCCATTTCGAAAGTAGTAGCACCAGTTCTAGGTATTATTAGAAGTGGTCCAACACACATTATATCTGCGAAACTTAGTAAAATTGCTGGGACCTTGCCAATTCTCTCAAACAATGACATAATCTTACCATTACATAGAGCTATAGCTATAACTGCTAGTAATGCTAGACCAGCATCAGCAAATGTGAATCCTGCGAACCCTATCATCCACTGTGGTCCTGATATAATTCCTAAATATGGTGGAAATATTAGATTTCCTGCTCCGAAGAACATAGCGAATAGTGCAAAACCAAAGGTTAGGATGTCCTTAATGCTTCCATTTTTTTCCATTTTGAAATTCTCCCTTCATATTACCTTTAAACACAAAAAATACAAAAAATATTATTTCATTAAAATATAAGTTTGACTTATTTTTTAATCCATGTTTTTATTATAATTTTGCTTTATAAAGTTGTCAAGCTACTTTTTATAGTAGAACTTTTTTTTGTTAATCTTATGCTTTTTAAGAAATTATGGGATTTTATTTACTTAATAAGGTCTTTAATCATTCTTACATACGTTTTCATAGAATTATCACCTTATCAATCTATACATTTTGTTATTTACTTAATTAATCTTTGTTGAATGTCAACTTGAAAACAATGTGAAAACGTTATCGAAACACCCTGTGTTTATTGATTTAACTTATAGTTGCAACTTATTATGCAATTATAGAAATATTTCAATTGTTATAAAAATAACGCTAGAATTACTAATATATATTATATGTTTTTTAGTGTTTCTTTTATCTTTTCTAGTTAAAAACCAAAAAAAGTATTCTTTAATTTAGTATATTTAATTTTATTTCTGGCAATACAATAAATCAAAAAACTATTTACAATGTATAATACTATAAATACAATCAAAAAAAGGGCTAACTAATATTCAGCCAACCCTTTATTAAGCGATTTTACAACAATATTTGAATTATGCTAACTACTAATTTATTTTTAAAGGACTTGTAATTAGGCATAAGACTAATAATTGTTAATTATTCTATATCTTGTATTATGCTTGGATCCGAACTGTCTCCATCCCTATCAGAGCTTTGTTTTTTATCTTCATTGTCTCCAGTTGAGTCTCCACCTCTTGACCTAGAAGTTGAGACATCTTCATCAGATGATTTTATCCTACTAACCCCCCAAATCTTTCTTAGGTAGTTTTTAAGCTCATCAAATGACCAAGCCTTATTTGTATTTACGATACTGTTAGGGTCATTAATCAAAAAGTCTCCATCTGAATTATAGCCCTTTATTACAATTATATGCCCTCTAGTAGAAAATAGACCTGGATTTAAACTTGCTATCAATACATGACCACCATCAAGAGATTTCTTCATCTTGGCCTCTACTGGTAATACATCAACAGATTGTAGGTCAAACTTCTTTATACCGTCTTCAAACAACTTCCAGCTTGTAGTATTTGTATTTGATACATAATTGTTATCCTGACTATACTTGGCTATATCATATGGGTTTACAGCGGACTTAGAATCAAAATGTCTGATAACCATGGCCAAAGATGTAGGACCACAGCCTGATAGACCTATCATTTCGCTTCCGTAATTCCTATACCCCCATCTTCTATCCCATTGTAAGAACAGAGGTACTTCTCCATCTACATGATAGCTTGATGTAACATTCTGGTCAAGTTTTCTAGCATTATACTTTTCCTTATCCTTGTAACTGTATACATAATCAACTGTCTCATTATTTCTTAAAAGTAGATCTATTAAATCTTCAGGATAAGAACCTATATTCTCAATTATATACTCAAGTCTCTTAGCTTCGTCATAATTGAGTTTAGACTTGATATTTTCAAGCTTTTTCTTCTTATCTTCAAGGCTCACTTTCTTTTGAGTAGTTTTAGGACTAGTCTTTTCCTTGGCCTTATCCTTAGTTTTACTTGTTTCAACCTTAGTAATAGGATTTTCTCTCTTGTAAGTCATATATTTATCTGCGGCTGCAGCTATAAATATACCTATCAAGGCAAGAAGGATAAGCAAGGTAACTATTTTCTTAACATTTAGCTTACTTGATTTATCTTGTCTTCCCCTCTTGTATACCTCAGCCCTAGATGTACCCACATTGCCAATAGACTGGTTAACTCTCCTAATTGCTTCTTGCTCCTGTCTCTTGGCCTTTCTGGACCTCCTGCTCTCTTTTTTGTCCCTGGCCTCCTCAGCCTTCTTACGTCTCATTATCTCTTCAACAGCGGACTCCTGAGCCCTTACTTCATCCCTGTAATAGTCTTCCTCAGGTTCTACTTTTTCTAGGTCAAACCTAAAGTCCTCAAGATTTATCTTCTTAGTCTTATTTTTTAAATCTTCTATACTATAACTATTATTAGGTTCTTCTATACTAGTTCTTTCAAAATCAGAGTACTCTTTAAATATTTCGACATCTGACTTGTCCATAGAGACCCTTTCTTTGGCCTGTATTTTTACAACCTCAGGATCATTATTAAAGTCATCAATCAAGACCTTTTCTTCTTCACTTGAACTAGCCTTCCTCCTAAGCTCATTTAGGATTTCATCCAGGCTCATATTTTTAGTGTCTTCCATTGTGGATTGCTTTGACGCCCTTTTTTCTCTTTTTAATTTTTCAAGACTTAGCTCCCTATCCAGCTCTGGTGTCTTTCTTTTTGAAACAACAGGACTAGACTTTTGCATAGCCAAGCGCCTCTGGTTTTTTATTGATTTTTTTCTCTCCTGTGCATTCAGTTCCGCTTCTTCATGACTGACCTCTCTTACAGTCGACTTTATATGGTCGTCTATAGACTTTACGGTCTTTTGTACTTCTATTGGCTCACCATTTTCATCCAAGCTAGTATTTGACAAATTCATGCTATTGTTGTAGAATGCATCTTTTTTCTTTTCTATATCTTCATATATATTGGCATACTTATTATTTAGTTTTGAATTACCCTTAAAAGTATACTTAGTCTCAAATTTCGATTTTTTTGAAGCCATACTTGCCTCCTTTCACTCTACTCATAACCTATAATACCATAATTTTTTTTATTTGTACATTCTACTAGTCGCCCTGCTCAAGCCTTCTTTCTCTTATTTCCTCTAACTTGCCATCTATATCTCCAAGGCTTATTTTCTCAAGCAAAAATACAACTTCTTCATTTAGGTAGGCAAACAAATTGTCTACATACTCAGACATACCACTAGCATATATACACTCTGAATCTATATCTCCTGAATGCCATTTAGACTCCACTATTGGTTGACCTATCGCATCATATATCTGCTTAAGATTTATATTTTTTCCATTTTCAACAATTTGGTATCCACCATTGACACCAGCTTTGGTCTCTACTAGATTAGCTCTCTTGCACTTTGCCATCACCTTCCTAATCCTTACCGGGTTGGTACATAGGTTGTTGGCTAGGGCCTCACTTGACCAAGATTTAAAATCATGGGCCAAAAGACACAGTGCATGAATAGCTATTATAAATTCACTCATTCAGTTCACTTCCTATTAAATTCTATAACAAATTTCTTTACTAATACTAAATACATTCTCTCCACCATATTATACCACACTATCTAGCAATTAAAAACATTCCATCAAAAAAGAACCCATAATAAGTCTATTTCTGCCTAGGTTAGGTATTTATATCTAGTCCTAGTATCAAGCATAGGTTATTCGGGCCCTTTTCTGGTTTATTTGCATAAAATGGTATTGGTTACTTGCCCCTCATGGTATGAGGTCTCTTACCCATTTTAAGGTCTATTTAGTTAATTATCGTCTCTAAGTATGTTTAGGTCCTCTCCAGACATTATCTTCTTCATTGTCCTCATTGAACACATCTTACCACACATAGTGCAAGTGTCATGGTGCTCAGGAGTAGACTCTTCTCTATATCTTCTAGCCTTTTCTTTATCAATAGCCAAATCAAACATGGCATCCCAATCTATATCTGCTCTTGCCTTTGCCATCTTGTTGTCCCAATCTCTTGAATGAGGAACCTTCTTGGCAATATCTGCAGCATGGGCAGCTATCTTAGTAGCTATTATACCCTCTTTCATATCTTCTAGGTTTGGTAGTCTTAGGTGTTCTGCTGGTGTTACATAGCATAGGAAGTCTACACCTGCAGCGGCTGCAATAGCCCCACCTATAGCTGATGTGATATGGTCATAGCCTGGTGCAACATCTGTTACAATTGGTCCTAGGACATAGAATGGTGCGTTGTGGCATAGTCTCTTTTCAAGCTTAACATTAGCTTCTATCTCGTCAATTGCCATATGACCAGGTCCCTCTATAATAACCTGTACATTCTTCTCCCAAGCCCTTAGAGTAAGTTCTCCAAGAGTTGTAAGTTCCTTAATCTGGCAAGCATCTGTAGAATCATCTAGACATCCTGGTCTCAATGCATCACCAAGGCTAAGTGTAAGGTCGTACTCCTGGCATATGTCTAGCAATTCATCATATCTTTCAAAGAATGGGTTCTCTGCGTTGTTTAGCTCCATCCATGCATACATCAAAGAACCACCCCTAGAAACTATGTTAGTTATTCTCTTGTTTCTCTTGAATACATCCATAGCTTCCCTGTTCATGCCAGCGTGGATAGTTACAAAGTCAACACCGTCTTTTGCGTGCTTTCTTACAACATCCAAGAATTCATCAGCTGTTATGTCCTTTAGTTCCTTATCATAAAAACCTATAGCATCATACACAGGTACAGTACCTATCATAGCAGATGACATAGCTATTAACTTCTGTCTGAACTCTTCTGTCTTACCAAAAGAAGATAGGTCCATTATTGCTTCAGCCTCCATTTCTATAGCTTTTTTAACCTTTTCAAGTTCCTTGTCTACATCTGGACAGTCTCTTGATATACCAAGGTTAACATTTATTTTTGTGCTTAGACCAAGACCAACACCTTCTGCAAGTAGACTCTTGTGGTTTTTATTTGCAGGTATAGCTATTTCTCCCTTGGCTACCCTTTGCATCAATAGCTGTGGATCCATATGCTCCTTTTCAGCTACCCTCTTCATCTGTTCAGTTAATATTCCCTTTTTTGCTGCATCAATCTGTGTAGTATACATTGTATCCTCCTAAAATTTAAATCAATATTGTTTTCTTTATATTTAATTAATTATTGCCAATCACTATAAATAGGTTGATATTACTTCTCGCTAATAAGTTTAATATAGCAAGCAAGCGACTACCTATTGTTAATCTTATCAAAAATCTGCCTAGACCTAGCCTCACAATCATCACTTGCAAGTATGTCCGATATTATACAGACCCCATCCATATCATAGGACCTGATCTTATCCACATTATCAAGACCTAGTCCACCGATTGCATATTTCTTTATTCTGACTCTTTCAAGTATCATATCTAGCTGAGACCTGTCTAGGAGCACTGCGTCCTTTTTAGACGGTGTCGGAAAAAATGCTCCCACACCAATATAGTCAGCTCCTGCCTCTTGAGCATCAAGGGCTTGGTAAATGGTCTTGGCTGTTATACCTATTATCTTGTCTGGACCCAATATCTCTTTGGCTACCTCAATAGGCATATCCGTCTGACCTAGGTGGACACCGTCAGCACCTATGGCCTGGGCTATATCCAACCTGTCATTTACTAGTAGGGTCACCCCATAGTCTTGGCATAGCTTTTTGAGTTTTAGACCCTTTTGGTAAAAGTCTCTAGTAGATAGGTTTTTCTCCCTTAGCTGAACTATGGATACTCCACCCCTTATGGCAGCCTCTACCGATTCAAAAAAGTCCTTGCCCCTACAAGCAGCCTCATCTGTTACAAGGTATAATATTTTATCACCTATATTTGCCATATTTTATCATCTCCAATATTCTAGTTGTTACAAACAATCTCTAGGACCCTAGTCGCCCTTTATCATATCTAATTTATCGTATATATCCCCCATAGGATTGGTAGGACCTGCCCCCCTGCCTATATCTAGTGAATGTTCAATAGCCTTGGTTATAAAGTCTTTGGCCAATGACACAGCTTCCTTTAATTGGTAGCCTAGTCCTAGATAGGCGGCAATGGCAGAAGATAGGGTACAGCCAGTCCCATGGGTATTTTTTGTATCTATCCTTTTGTTTTTGTAGTATATCAAATTGTCTCCATACAAGAGTAGGTCACAGGCATCGTCCTCTAGGTGGCCTCCCTTGATCAGGACTGCCTTATTGGTATGATTTAGAATTTTTCTACCTACATAGACCATATCATCCGTATTCTTTATTGAATAATCTTCATCCGGTTCCAATATAGATGCTATTGCAATAGCCTCATGGATATTGGGTGTAACAAGGTCAGCGATTTTAAATAACTTCTCTATCATAGCACTCTTGGCCATTTGGTCTATCAGGTCATATCCTGAAGTAGATATCATGACTGGGTCTAGGACAATATTCTTGGCACCATACTTGGTCAAACCCTCGTAAACACTGTCTATAATAGAGCTCTCAGACAGCATACCAATCTTTACTGCATCTACTTCTATATCAGAAAATACAGCACTCATTTGGGAAGAAACCATACTTGGAGATACATTTTCCACACAAGTCACTCCCATGGTATTTTGTGCTGTAATCGCCGTAATAACGCTCATACCGTAAGTCCTACAAGCAGAAAAAGTCTTCAAATCTGTTTGTATACCTGCGCCACCTGATGAATCAGAACCAGCTATTGTGAGTATTTTTCTCATAGTCTCCTCCTTATTTTTTTGACAAGATCAAAGATGATATCCGACTGAAACTAGACTTATAATCAATAAAATCATATAAAAAAGCACCTACCCGTCTGATAGATGCTTGGAAAGTTCTACAAATTCCTACGCTGGCATTATCCAGATCAGGTCAAAGGTCAAGGCTCAATATCCTTATCTCAGCCGATTTATCAGCTCCCTATAGATATATAGTTGTCTGTCTACGTTTATATAGTACCATAGTAAGAAAAGTATTTCAATGATTTTTATAAACAAAGTGTTTTTTATAAACAAATAGTATAAAAGGGCAAGACCATACAATCTCACCCTCAGTATCACTAAAGCATACCAGCTAGAACCGGTACTGTAATTATACTTATTATTGTTGTTATAAAGACGCACTTAGACGAGAATTCTATACTCGTGTTATACCTCTCAGCCATTATAGTAGTAAAGGCTGGTGCTGGTAGTACAGCTGTAAAATATAGGATTGCTAGCGGCAAATCCTTGTTGGCATTTATGCCCAAGCCCTTGTAGGCAAGTAGCATGATGATCGGTATAATCACCATTCTTATGGCAGTTAACCTATATACTTCACCATCTGTAAACATGTTTCTAACATCATACCTAGACAGGGATAGACCTACTACTATCATTGATAGGGGCACTGTCAAGTTAGACACATATGTTATCAAAGTTACAATAGGCTTTGGTATTGCTATTTGAGTAAAGAATATTATCAGACCAATCACTACAGCTATATTCTGCTTTGTGATTATAATATTCCTCAATCTCACATGTTCATCTTTTCCGTAATTCAAGTTTGTCATCTTAACGCCTATCGAGAATATAAGTATATTCTGTACTATATTACCCATAGCCATCAAGAATAGACCGTCATTTCCGTATAATGCATACATTAGAGGATATCCAATAAAGGCATTATTGGAAAATACTAGGGCAAATATCCAACTTCCCTGCTTTAACTTGTCTACCTTTAGGATCTTGGACAGGCCATAAGAAATACCTGTCATAACCAAGTGGAAAATTAAGATACATAGACATACCTTGATAGTATCACCTATCAACCTCTGGCTAAATGGCCTAATCAAAGACACAACTATCGTACATGGGATACTTACATCGATTAGAATATTTGTGATGTCATTAATAGACGAGTGGGCAACAATCTTCTTTGTCCCCATTATAAATCCCAGGAATAATAGCATGAATAATATTAAAACATTAATAAAAATTACCTGCACATTATCATCTCCTTAAAAAAAATACCTTGTTAGTATACCACATATCCCAATAGGATTCTAGGTCAAAAACAAGGTTTTAGCAAAGTTTAAGAATAATCAAGATTATTGTTAGTCCATGCACTTTAGGAATACATTATCCTTTAATTTTTTTCTAAAATACCTATATTCACTTTCATCATGACTGACGATAATGGCACTTTTTGTCTTGTCTATTATATAGTCCATGACTATTTTCTTGTTATTTTCGTCTAGCCCCTTAAAGGGTTCGTCCATTATAAAAATATCAGACTCATAAAGCGATGCCCTCAAAATTGCTACCCTTCTCTTTTGTCCACCACTCAAGTCTCTTACCCTCTTTCTGATGGACATATCCAGTCCAATTTTTTGCATTTCACTTTTTAGGTCATTTTCAGAAATTGAGTCATTTACCAGTTTTATGTTGTTGTAGATACTCATATTCTCAAGAAGACTATCAGCTTGACCAACATAGGATACCCTTGAGCTTGATATAGGAGTCACGCTGCCAGCCTCGTAGCCTTCTAGTCCCATTATAATCCTAATAAGACTTGTCTTGCCACAACCAGATGGCCCCATCAAAAAGTTGATTTTGCCTCCATAAAACACATGGCTAAATCCATCAAAAACAGTATAGTCCTTGTATCTTTTACATAGGTTATTTACCTCTATATCCATAGTCACATCCCTTTCAATAGTAATTTGCAATTAAATATACCTAAAGTTCCAAGCTCTCAAATATACATCCTAATACCTTCATAAAGACCCACTTAAATAATAGACTGAGAAGTATTATAGTGATAGTCCATGCAAATAGCTGGCTAGTGTTTAAATATATCTTTGACTCGTACAATTTCTCACCTATGGTATTGGTTGGCATACCTATGACTTCCGCTGCTATACCGGACTTCCAGCAAAAACCTAGACCAACCTCGCACGCTGCCCTAATAGATGTCTCTATCCGTGAAAAATATATATACCTAATCTTCTTGTAGGTGCTGACCTTGTATACCCTAGCAAGGTCCAATATTTCCCTACCAATAGAAGATAGACCACCATATACATTCCTATAAAATATCGGACTCACCATCAAAAAAGACACCAGTACAGATAGGTTTGAGGGCTTGATCCATATAAGAAATATTATTATAAACGACACTACAGGAACAGTCTGGATAGTCAAGATCAGGGGTTCAAGTAGAATCTTTATAGTCCTTGACCTATAAGACATAATTGCAAGGCCAGTCCCCAGAACAAACCCTAAAAATAGGCCTAAAAAGACCCTTACAAATGAGTTAAATATCGACTGCCAAAACGATATATCAGCAGCCATCACAAACATAGTCTTTACAGCCAAAAGAGGAGACACCAATAGTATCTCCTGATCGACAACCATACTTAGAATCTGCCATACCAATAGCCAGAATATAAGCGACAAGGTATACTTTATGAACTTGTCATGCCTCTTATCAAGCACCTTATTTCTGAATATAGTAGAAATCTTCACCTGGCAACTTTCCTCCTACAGATTTTGGGTTAGCATCAAAAAGCACCTTTAGGTACTTGTCCATGCTAGTCTTCATTTCCTGTCCGTCTATATATTTGATATTGCATTTTGGGATGGCAAGCTTGGCAATTGGACCCGGTACGATCTTTTTGTCACCAATAAGCTTCGACGCATCCTCTATGTTAGTATTCGTATATTCAATAGAAGCCTTGTACTTCTTTAGGAAGTCTCCTATCTTTTCAGGGTGATCCTTAATAAAGTCCTTCTTGGCAACTACGACACCAGTTACAAGGTTAGACTTGCCACCGTTGATCTTATCCCATTCCTTAGTCATATCAAGGGCTATATTTAAGTCCTTATTTTTTGCCTTGGCAACACTTACAAAAGGCTCAGGCAACATAGCTATTCCATTTGGATCATTGACTAGGGCTGCTAGGGCCTCAGTGTGTTCAGTCTTATAGACTATATTTAGGTCCTTGGCTGGATCTATCTTGTTAGACTTTAGGATATAGTTCAATACATACTCTGGACTAGCCCCCTTACCACTAGTGTAGATAGTCTTACCCTTTAAATCAGATACATTCTTTATAGACTCATCCTTGGACACAATATATAGGACTCCAAGCGTGTTGATAGATAGGGTCTTTATGCCACCCTTTGTATTATTGTAGACAACAGATGCTAGGTTGGCTGGCACTGCTGCTATATCAACCTCACCCTTAACAAGTTTTGGAGTTATTTCATCAACAGAATTGGCAATGGTAAATTCATATGCCTTGTCCTTACTAGTCTCCTCATCCTTGATAAACTTGACCATGCCCATAGATGTAGGCCCCTTTAATAAAGCTACCCTAGCTACTACTGGTTCCTGGCTTGGCTTAACCTCTTCCTTGGCAGACTTTTGACCACACGCCACAAGAGAGGTCATGACCATTATAACCGACAATATAAGCGATAATTTCTTTTTCATAATACACCTCCATATTTTATTACCTATTCTTATTTTCAATTATACTATTCATAGCTAGTATCTGCAATCATATATAAAAAACTGGTGCATATCTTTTAGACTCATGTGAGTTTTAGATAGCACCAGCTCCTCTTAAAAATTTATTATAATATTTTGTTGGTAAATCTTTTACTAGATCTTTCCTACTAGGTCTAGGCCTGGCTTTAGAGTTTCCTTACCCGGCTTCCACTTGGCTGGGCAAACCTGGTCTCCGTACTTAGTTACAAACTGAGCTGCCTGAACCTTTCTCAGTAGTTCACCTGCATCTCTACCAATTGGTGTGTCGTTGATTTCATAAGCCTTGATCACACCATCTGGGTCTACTACAAATGAACCCCTAAGTGCCTGACCCTTGCCTTCGATCATTACGTCAAAGGCTCTAGCTAGTATACCTGCAGGGTCTGCAAGCATTGGGTACTTGATCTTTGCTATTGATGGTGAAGCCTCTGCCCAAGCCTTGTGGACAAATTCTGTATCACAAGATACTGAGTATACTTCACAACCAGCTTTTACGAATTCCTCATAATTGTCAGCTAGGTCGCTTAGCTCTGTAGGGCAAACAAATGTGAAGTCTGCTGGATAGAATACAAATACAGACCACTTACCCTTTATTGATTCATTAGTTACTTCTTCTATGTTACCTGAATGAAAAGCATTTACCTTAAACTCAGGAACAGTCTTATTAATTAAACTCATACTATTACCTCCTTTTTAGTAATGATTACTGCTTTCTTTTATATACCCATTATATTTTTTCGTAATCATTTTTATTGAAATATTTAAATTAAATTTAATCCTGCTTTATAGAGTTTGCTTTGCTTACAGGACTATACTTAACTGTGGAGATATCCTTAACAAGACTGCTTATTTTTTTGATGATATATTATCGTATATTTTTTTGACATCTAAATCATCATCACTAGATATATAAACAAACCTATCCTTCAACTTAATTTTCAAAAGCGGCCTTTTACTGCTGTTTATATACAGCATTAGCTTGCCCTCTTTTTTGCCAAGGTAGTGTCCAATATCTATATCACCTATGCTGACACCATTTGTTCTGATTACAGAAGTATCCTTCAAGTCGTCAACAAGGCTCATCTCCTCTATATCAGAAAGATCAAAGCTTGTCTTGTAAAAAGACGAACTTACACTTACCCTATCACCATTCATAACTAGTTCTATATTATTTGAGCCACTTGTCAGACTAAAAACAAGTACCATAGACCCTACAAGTATTAGACCAAGACCTATATTTATGACCTTGGCAGACTTTTTAGCCATATTAAATGTAAGGTTAGTCGAGCTAAACCTGTCCTGGACCATCAATTTTTTGCTATCTGGATTATAGTAATATCCCTTCCTCCAATAATAATCATCGTCCACATACTCAATGTCTTTGGCTAGTCTTAGTATATCATCTCTCTTAGTATCTACAAGCTTGACAACATATATAGTGACTATACTTGTCATTGTCAAAATACCTATATATATTATAATATCAGAATTGTATATCCAACCCTTCATAGATATAGCCACCAGCATATATACATGGGCTACAAGGTTTAATACACCACCTATAAGCATGGCAAAAGACCAATACCACTTGTCTACCATGTTGGCCCTGTAGTTTATATCGGTGTTATCACAATAGACTATGTTAGCCTTTTTTGCATGCCACTTATGCAAGATATAATACGTTACAGCTATAAATAAGCCAAGTCCAAATATCAATACCAAGGTCATCCTAATATCATTTGCTCCTGTTAGGCTACTGGCATGAGTCATATCTTTAAATACCGACCTATAAATGAAGGACTCCATAAATATATCCAATACTATATAGGAAAATATCAATATAAAAGCTAAGTGTATGTTAGGATTTATGTACATCCTATGCCCCATGGCTGAAACCCTAGTATCTACCTTCACTAGGTTCTTGGTATCAGAGTTAATCCAGCCCTTATTCTCTTTCAAGGAATACATCGACCTCATTGCAGATGTAGAAAAAAACTGACTATAGGCACATATGACCATAATCCAAACCATAAACACCCTTATAAATATCTCGGTGTCATACCATATTAAGAAAATAGTGAAAACAACCCCAAACAAAACAATCTTGTTGAGAACCCTAAACCTCTTTTTGTACTTATCCACTAAAGACACAAGGTCTTGATCTTCAATAGATTCTTTTGGAACGTGCATACCAAGGATCATACCGTTCCTATAATCAAAAACCCCCTTTAAAGAATGCTTGATTGCAAAATAAACAATCAAATTACATATAGCAAATATTATAGTTAAAGCAATTTCCATATCCATACCTCCCCCTTAATTGAGTCAATAGTTTTGTCGATTTTCTTTTACTCTTCAACTTCTCCATAACTATACTCCTTCTGCACTAGCAAGCTTGAAATTGGAAAATGCATCTTCACACATCTTCATAAATTCTTCCTTGCTAAGGCCCTTGACACTAGCCTCAGCCGATAGTAACTCTAGCTCATCTTCTAGCTTGTCTTTGAAGTCAATATCAGCATACTGGTTTGTAGCTACAACGGCCCCCCTTCTTCTGTCAATCTCTATAAAACCTTCAGATTTCAAAATTTGGTAGGTCTTATTGACCGTCATAGTATTGACCCCAATGTCCTTTGCCATTTGCCTTACAGATGGTAATCCCTCGCCAAGCATAAGGTCTCCTCTGCCTATACCCATTACAATCTGGTTTCTCAGCTGAACATATATGGGTGTAGTCGAACTGGTATCAAGTGTAATTATCATAATTGTCCCTCCTAATCATTATTTTTGTCGTGTATGTATTATTATATATAATACTTAATTGTTACAATCATACGTCTATAGGCTCCTTAATTACTATAGCTATTCTAGTAGATATAAGTTTTATTGTTATACGTGTATTAGTTTGTATAATACTTAATTGTATTACTTATTATAATACTTAATTGAGAAAAAAAGCAAGAAAAATATTTAAATAATGTATTTGATATCAACTTATCTGCATAAAAATAGCGAGGTAGCCGAAGCTGTCTCGCTAATAAAGTCTAACTTTTTATGTTTACATAATTTGTTGAATTTAGCATTTTTTATACTTTCTAAGACTTATGAATCAGCCCCAGTAAATTTCCTACTAACTATCTCTTAAATTTTACACTATCCTCAGTAAACTCTTCTATCATAGCCTGACTATATACATCATAACCCATCTCTCTGAACTTCTTACCTCCGTCCTGGAAAGATTTTTCGATTGCTATACCTATTCCCTTAACCTCAGCTCCAGCCTGGTCACACAAGCCAACTAGACCATGTAGAGCCTGTCCTGTAGCCAAAAAGTCATCTATTATTAGAACCTTGTCATCCTTAGTCAAGAAGTTTTTGTCTACCTTGATATCGTACTCTTTCTTCTTTGTATAAGATATCACCTTGCTTGAATATACATCATCTGCCAAAGTAAGTGACTGAGACTTCTTGGCAAATACAACTGGGCACTTAAAATATGTCGCTGCTGCAAATGCAACTGCTATTCCTGATACTTCTAGTGTAAGTATCTTGTTAATACCCTGTCCTTTAAAATGTTCATAATAGTCCTTTCCCATCTCCATAAATAATTCTGGATCTATCTGATGGTTTAGGAATTTGTCAACTTTTAATATGTTTCCTGGTAGGATTCTTCCGTCCCTCAAAATTCTTTCTTCTAATAACTTCATTTTCATTCCTCACTTAAAATATTAATTAGTTTTTCTCTTGTCTACCAATATGATATTTAGTATCAAGGCTGCCAAAGTACCTGTTGAAATACCTGAAGATAGGATCATCTTTAAGGCATTTGGTAGTCCCTGTAGTATTTCTGGCTTGACTGTAACACCTATACCTAGTGCAAAGGCAACAGATATTATCAATAACTCACGGTCTCCAAGATTTATTGATGATAAAGTCTTGATACCCTGTGCTGCAACAAGACCGAACATTATAACTCCAGCTCCACCTAGAACAGGTGATGGCATTACTGCTATTAGGGCACTCAACTTTGGAAATACACCTAGTATAGTAAGTATTATACCAGCAATTATCATTATATGTCTACTCGCAACTTTTGTAAGTGTAATCAATCCAACATTCTGCGAGAAGGCAGTGTTTGGCCCAGCACCTAACATACCTGATATCATAGAACCGATACCGTCGCAAAGTACACCGGCTGCTGCTCTATCTGAAGTGATTCTTTCATGTGATGCTTCACCTATAGCCATCATTATACCGACTGTACCAATTGTTGAAACAAGATAAGCTGGAACAAATGACAAGGTAGAAGCCATGTCAAAGTGGAAGCCATATCTTAATATGTTTGGTATAGCTATCCAATCAGCATTGGCTACTGAAGCAAGGTCTACCATTCCTAGAGGTATACACACTATATAACCGAATATCATACCTATAAATACCGCAGCAGTAGATAAGATTCCCTTTCCGAAGTGGTTTAAAAATAGGGTGAATAACATTATTACAAATGCAATAGTCAAGTTCTTCAATGAACCGTAGTCAGGAGAACCAACACCACCTGCTGCCCAGTCTATACTTACTGGTAGTAAAGTAATACCTATTAGAGATACAACTGTACCTGTGATTAGCGGTGGGAAAAACTTCATCAATGGCTTTATAAACCTACTCAAAATAATTTCTACAAGCGAACCTGTGATAGTAGCTGCTACTATACCAGCTATACCAAACTTGGCTCCTACACTGATTGACGGATTAACAAACGTAAAGTCCGTTCCCATCATCCCTGATACTCTCGATCCAACCGGACCTAGACCCCTTGACTGCAATATTGTTGTAAGTCCTGATGCGAATATTGTAGCACCTACCATTATAGTAGTCTGCTCTACACTCAACTTAAGGGCTGCACACACAACTAGTGGCACAGCAATTATACCTGCAAAAGCAGCTAGTATATGCTGTAGCGCCAATAATATTGATACACCTAGTGGTGGTACAGACTCAATAGAATACTTCAATTCTTCCATAGGTCTATCTGTAATGTTTTTTGTCTGATCTTCCATTTTACCTCCTAGATTCCCTCATAAAATATTTACCAATAAAAATAGGCTCCTAGCTACTATGAGTCAGAAGTCCACGTTTCTGACTCATAGTCCCTGATTAAGGTCAGGGGTAGAGACACTCCACCAAATTTGGAGCATATATGAGCCTATATTAACTTATAATAAACTATTATATACAAAAAAACGAAAATTGTCACCATAAAACACAAACATTATTCATGATTTTCAATTTAATATTGGTAAAATAATAAAAAATGGTACATATCTCCTACTACCTGAACCTAAAATATATTCATATCTAAATAATAGCTTTACTCGATTAAAAATATATGTTAAACTAGAATATGTACTTAGGCTAGACGGGATATGACCCTCTAGCCAATATTTTCTTTAATTAATAAAGGAATTCTAATGCTTAAAGTAATACTATAGTCTAGTGGATTCGTATTAAAAAGTTAGACTATATATTAAAAAGATAATTATAGATAATTATAATAGTAGAAAAATAGGAGATTAGTTATGAATATGGAATATTTTTTTAGGGCAGTACAAGACCCAAACTTTTTCATGCCATCTTGGATGAAGATTTCAGTAACAGTAGGACTAATAGTAGTAATGCTACTAAGTCTATTTATAAAGAACAAGGAAAGAGCTATCAAGATAGGTCTATGCCTATCATTATGTCAGCAGTTTATACTCTACTCATGGTATATAGGTACAGGCTACCACCTTGCAACAGAAGGCCTACCCCTATTCCATTGTAGAATATGTATGCTTGGTCTAGCATTTGCCTACTTCGCAAAAAAGGAAAAGCTAGTCAACTACTTCGCTATTCTAGGGCTAATTTGTGGAAGTATGGCATGTATAGTAGTAGACCTTGATCACTTTGTATTCCCACACTGGACAAACTTCTCATATGTAGTAGGCCACTATCTACTAGTATTCAACGCATTTATGCTAGTTAGGGAAAGATCAAAAATACAGGTTAAGGACATCATCATCATAACACTAATAATGAACCTATTTATACTTGTAGCAGACCTTAGTCTAAAGGCAAACTATGGCTTCTTGATGAAACTACCTAGTTCACTTAGCTTCGTTCCTTTGACAGGAGTATCTGTAGGAGTATTTATAAGCCTACTGATGATACTTGTACTTGCAATATTTAACAAGGTACTTCCTTACAACAAGTTACTACTAGAAGACGAGGAAGAATATATCAGAGCATAGAGGAGAAACAATGAAAAACAAGAAAAACAATACTCGTTGGAGTGTACAAGTTGCACTTATGGCAGCCATCATTATCCTATTGGCAAATACTCCACTGGGAATGATTCAGCTACCTATCATCAAGGCGACAACAGTACATATACCAGTTATTGTCGGTGCAATAACACTAGGTCCAGTCGCCGGTGCGATACTTGGTGGTGTGTTTGGACTGTGTTCACTAGTTAGCAACACTATGGCTCCTAGCCTACTGTCCTTTGCATTTTCACCATTTCTTAGTACAACAGGTCTAGTGGGAGTAATCAAGGCACTTTGGATATCAGTTGGATGCAGAATCCTAATAGGATTGGTCGCAGGCTGTGTCTGGACCGGATTGAAGGGTCTAAGGGTCAATCAAACAATATCCCTAGTCATAACAGGATTTGTTGGATCAATTACCAACACCATACTGGTAATGTCCAGTATATATTTGCTATTTGCCCAACAATATGCTGCAGCCAAGCAAGTGGCTATATCAGGAGTCTTCAAGCTGATAATGGCAACTATACTAGGATCTGGAATACCAGAGGCACTCGCAGCAGCTGTGATTATAGCACCTATCTGCAGGGCTATATTTAAAAACTTGAAATCATAGGCATAGGTTGAGAATTATTGAAATTTAAGATAAAAATAAAGGACTGATTCATAAGCGTTAAAAATCGCTTTTGGGTCAGCCCTTTTTCTTATGCCTTAAAATATCTCTCAGTGTCCTTCATATTGACGTAGAACTTCTTGCCCTTTCTCTTTACTATACCTCTCTCAAGGAGTATCTTCAGGGCTCTAGAAAGGGATTCTCTCTGACATCCCATGGTCCTAGCTATATAGGTCACAGATAGGTCTATGGATATAAGGACTAGCCCATCCTCTTGGTCCATGCCATGTTCTAGGGCAAGCCTGTAGAGCTTGGCTGCCAGTCTCTTGTCTAGGTTGGATGTGACAGAGTTCTTGAGTTGTCTGTATAGCCTCCTGATCCTGTTCTCCATGTAGAGGATGCAATTCCTAGCAAGTATGTAGTCGCTCTGCATGATGGAATCAAAGTCCTCAAACTTGATCCTCATAATCTTGGAGTTTTCAAACCCCCAACACTCGACTGCAGAGGTGTTCTTCCTCATGATAGGCTGGTTGATCATGTCCCCTGGCTTGAGGGTAAAAATGATCCTAGACTCACCGTTCTCATTGCACTTGGACAAGGTGACCATGCCCTCCAGTAGAAAATATACATAGTCCAGCTTCTCCCTATCCATATATAGGCTCCTATTCTTCTTTAAACATATCTCATCAGATAATTCGTATATTCTCTCAAGTGTAGAATCTGATATGCCTTCAAATACACCAATATCCTTAATTTCAATCATAATATTCCTCCACTAAGTACATGATATCATCAGAGTATATAAAAGTAAATAGAAAACAGAACGGTCGATAGTGCTGACCGTTCTGTCTTGTTGTTTGTTTAATTGTATCCTAGTACTAGTCTATATGCCTTGTAGCTATTGTTGGCTATTTTTTCCCTATATTCCTCGTTGCTACTATGTTTGATCCTGTTCCAAGAACGTCTTCAATCAAGATGTCCCCTACCTTGATTGGGGCCTTTACCTTATGCTGGTTTATTTCCTTCATCACATCAAATATCAGCTCTTTTGGTATCTGCTTGTCTGTCTTTACTGGCACAAGGTTTAAGAATCCGTCTTCTACCCTGATTGTAGATGCGATATTACGCTTAGGCGCTATCATTTCCTGCTGGGCGTAATTTTCTCCCCTCTTACAAGTGTTGCCTGTCACCTTGTACTGGTCATCTTCCCTTGTAACTGTCAAGTGACAGCCTACAGGACATACTATGCAAGTGAACTCTCTCTTATTTTCCAATTTCTTCCACCTCCACTATTATCTTGTCGTTTAGGTCTTTTATATCCTCTGGGCTAAGTGGTATGTTGACCATTTCAGATGGTATCATTGCAGGCATCTTCTTTGTCTTGATTACCTTGTCTCCTATGCTGACCTTGACCTCAACCTTTTTGAATGGCTTTCTTGACCTAAAGAATAAATTGGCTCCATCCTTGCCACCAGCTACAACATAGTTTGGTATTACATAGGATATTCCATTTCCTGCCTGTGTTTCAAATAGGTCCTTGCCATCGGAATCGTTCATCCCCTTTATATAGTCTGCTGCATTTTTGCCAGCAACCCTAGATTCCTTTGTAACAAAGTCCACTATATCATGGACATGGAGTACGTTACCACAACTGAATACACCATCCATGCTTGTTTCCATATTTGATTTTACTTTTGGCCCATTTGTCACCTGACTTAGCTCTATACCAGCATTGACTGTCAATTCGTTTTCAGGTATTAGGCCTATAGATAGTAGCAGGGTATCGCATGAGAAGTATTCTTCTGTGCCCTCTATTGGCTGCCATTTTTCATCAACCTTACAGATAGTCACTCCCTCTATCCTCTCCTTACCGTGGACCTTGTTTATATTGTGGCTTAGGTATAGTGGTATATCGTAATCGTTTAGGCACTGGGCTATATTTCTGTTAAGTCCACTAGAGTGTGGAGATATCTCAACAACGCACTTGACCTTGGCTCCTTCAAGTGTCATCCTTCTAGCCATTATAAGACCTATATCACCTGAACCGTAGATAACAACTTCCTTACCTACCATTAGGCCTTCCATATTCATCATTCTCTGAGCCATACCTGCAGTGTATACTCCAGCTGGTCTATAGCCGTTCATAGCTACTGCACCTGCTGTTCTCTCCCTACATCCCATAGCTAGGACTATAGACTTTGCACCTATATTTACAAGTCCGTTTTCGCTCATAGCTATTATCTCTTTGTCTGGTGTAAGCTCTATGACCATAGTATTTAGGATGTATTCTATTCCAAGCTCGTCTACCTGGTCTACAAACCTCTGGGCGTATTCAGGTCCTGCTAACTCTTCCTTGAACTCATGAAGACCGAATCCACTGTGGATACACTGGTTTAGTATACCGCCCAATTCCCTGTCTCTCTCTATAATTAAGATAGAATCTATTCCATTTTTTTTAGCTTCAACCGCAGCTGCAAGTCCAGCTGGACCTCCACCTATCACTACTAAATCGTAATTTAACATATTTCCCCCTATTTTTTCAAATGTCTTTCTACTATTTTTGAACCAGAAAGGTCTTTTCTTACTTCTGTAGGATCTATATTCAATTCTCTTGCAAGAATCTCTATTACCCTAGGTCCACAAAATCCGCCCTGGCATCTTCCCATACCGGCTCTTACCCTTCTTTTTACTCCATCTACTGTCTTTGCTCCAGCATTTCTCCTGATAGCCTCTATTATCTCGCCCTCAGAAACTGTTTCACACCTACAGATGATCTTTCCATAGGCTGAGTTTTCCTTTATCTTTACAGCCTTTTCTTCGTTTGTAAGCTCGGAGATTCTAACTATGCCCTTTCTTTTTGGATTGTAGTTAGACTTTTTCTTTGTATCCATTCCATTGTCTATTAGGATTTCTTCTACATATTCAGCTATTGCAGGAGCAGATACTAGACCTGGAGACTCTATACCTCCACAGTGTACTAGGCCTTCCATATTTTTAGATGCATATATCATGAAGTCGCCTGTGTCTGGTTTTGCCCTTACACCAGTAAATACACGGATGGTATTCTTAGGATTTAGGCTAGGTACAGATAGTTTTCCTAGTCTATCTATTACTGCAAGTGATTCAGCCTCTGTTGTAGTATCTTCTACTGTTCCTATCTTGTCTGAAGTAGGTCCTATCATAGTGTTTCCGTCATATGTTGCAGTTACTAGTACTCCCTTACCCCTCTCAGTTGGAGTCTGGAATAGGACTGTATTTAGGTTGTCCCCCTTTTTCTTGTCAAATAGTCTATATACTCCCTTTGTAGGTATTATGTTAAAGTCAAAGTCCCCACCCATGTTGGCAACCTTGTCTGAGTATAAACCTGCTGCATTTATAACGTATTTAGCCTGGTAGTCTCCCTTGTTAGTCTTTACAAGTATACCCTCTGAGTTCTTTTCAAGGCCTATTAGCTCTGTCTCAGTAAATAATTCTACCCCATTGTCCATTGCATTTTCCATCATGGCATAAGTAAGGTTGAATGGGTCTACAACACCTGCTGAACCACAGTAAAGGGCTCCAACTACCTCATCTGATACCTTTGGCTCTATCTCTTTGACCCTCTTGGCATCAATTATTTCTAGGTCCCTAGCGCCATTTGCAAGACCCCTCTGGTATAGTTCTTCAATCGTTTTCATTTCCTCTTGACTAAAGGCAAGGACTAAAGAACCTATCTTGTTAAATGTAAAATCTAACTCCTTGCTAAGTTCTGGGTACATTGCATTACCCCTTACATTCATCTTGGCCTTTAGTGTTCCTGGCTTACAATCGTATCCACCATGGACTATGGCTGAATTTGCCTTTGTAGTCTCTTGGCATATTTCATAGTTTTTCTCTATAAGAGCTATCTTCTTATCGTATTTTGATAGGGTTTTGGCAACTGAACATCCAATTACACCGCCACCTACAATTATAATATCGTACATATTACCTCCATAAAATTAAAAAAGAGTACACAAAACAGGTTGAATCTATTTCGTGTACTCTATTAATTCAATAAATATATTTTTATTAATTTTTCTTACATATTATATAACATTATATCACAAAACTGATTTGTTTGCTAGTTATCTTGTAAAGTCTATTTGTCTTCTAAATTACTATTCGTCTTCTTTGTCAACCCAATCCATAGATCTCTCTACAGCCTTTTTCCAGTACTTGTAGTTCTTTGTTCTCTTTTCTTCTGACATTTCAGGAAGGAATTCCTTGTCTATTGCAAATTCTTCAGATATTTCTTCTAGGTCCTTCCAATATCCAACTGCAAGACCTGCAAGATAGGCTGCACCTAGGGCTGTTGTTTCAAGAGTCTTAGGTCTATGAACCTGTGTATTTAGCATATCTGCCTGGAACTGCATCAAGAAGTTGTTGGCAGATGCTCCACCGTCAACTCTTAGATAAGCAAGTGGTAGACCTGCATCTTCCTGCATTGCATCTATTACATCCTTAGACTGGTAGGCAAGAGATTCAAGTGTAGCTCTTACAAGGTGCTCTCTCTTAGTTCCTCTTGTAATACCGAATATTCCACCCCTAGCATACATATCCCAGTATGGAGCTCCAAGGCCTGTAAATGCTGGAACTACTACTAGTCCATCTGTATCTTCTATCTTGTTGGCATAGTATTCAGACTGTGGTGAGTCATATACCAATCTCAATTCATCTCTTAACCACTGGATGGCAGCACCAGCTATAAATACTGATCCTTCAAGTGCATAGTGAACCTTGCCATCTATACCCCAAGCTATAGTTGTAAGTAGGCCATTCTTTGACTGGATCATCTCTTCACCTGTGTTCATAAGTACGAAACATCCTGTACCATAAGTGTTCTTTACCATACCAGGTTCAAAACAGTTCTGTCCAAATAGGGCTGCCTGCTGGTCACCAGCTATACCTGCGATTGGTATCTGGGCACCACCGTATGTACCAGTATCAGTATGTCCGTATACTTCACTTGAGTTTCTAACTTCTGGAAGCATTGACTTAGGTATATTTAATCTTTCTAGGATTTCATCATCCCACTTTAGTTCCTTGATGTTGTATAGCATAGTTCTTGAAGCATTTGAGTAGTCTGTGACATGGACCTTACCCCTAGTCAAGTTCCATACTAGCCAAGTATCAACTGTACCGAAAAGTAGTTCTCCTCTTTCAGCCTTTTCTCTAGCTCCCTCAACATTGTCAAGGATCCAAGCTATCTTTGTACCTGAGAAGTATGCATCTACTACTAGACCTGTTTTGTCCTTTATCTTTTCTGTCCAGCCTTCTTCTTTTAGCTTTTCACAGTAGCTAGCTGTTCTTCTACACTGCCATACTATAGCATTGTAGACTGGCCTTCCAGTGTTCTTGTCCCATACTATTGTAGTCTCTCTCTGGTTTGTTATACCTATAGCTGCTATCTGTTCTGGTCTTATAGCTGACATCTCTAGAACCTCTCTAGCAACACCAGACTGAGATGCCCATATTTCCATCGGATCATGCTCAACCCATCCAGCCTTTGGATATATCTCCTTAAATTCCTTCTGGGCAACGTTGATTATTTCACCCTTTTTATTGAAAATTATTGCTCTAGAACTAGTTGTTCCAGCGTCAAAAGATAATACATACTTTTCCATTATTCAAATCCTCCTTTTTATAATTGAGTAACCTGTCTTTTTTGTAATTAAGCAATCTGTTATTTTATACAAGATTACTTATGATCTGGTAAGCTATTTTTCT
>NZ_ADJN01000055.1:0-1466 GCF_000178095.1 Peptostreptococcus anaerobius 653-L
TTTTGAAAGTATGAACTTTCAAAATCGAACAGCAGGTAATTCTCCTTAGAAAGGAGGTGATCCAGCCGCACCTTCCGATACGGCTACCTTGTTACGACTTCACCCCAGTTATCGACGCCACCTTCGACGACTTCCTCCTTGCGGTTGGATAATCGGCTTCGGGTGTTTCCGACTCCCATGGTGTGACGGGCGGTGTGTACAAGACCCGGGAACGCATTCACCGCAGCATTCTGATCTGCGATTACTAGTAACTCCAGCTTCATGTAGGCGAGTTTCAGCCTACAATCCGAACTGAGAATGGCTTTAAGGGATTAGCTCCACCTCACGGTTTGGCAACCCTCTGTACCACCCATTGTAGCACGTGTGTAGCCCTAAGCATAAGGGGCATGATGATTTGACGTCATCCCCACCTTCCTCCAGGTTATCCCTGGCAGTCTCTCTAGAGTGCCCAACTGAATGCTGGCAACTAAAGACAAGGGTTGCGCTCGTTGCGGGACTTAACCCAACATCTCACGACACGAGCTGACGACAACCATGCACCACCTGTCACCTCAGCCCCGAAGGGAAGGTGTGATTAAACACCGGTCTAAGGGATGTCAAGCTTAGGTAAGGTTCTTCGCGTTGCTTCGAATTAAACCACATGCTCCGCTACTTGTGCGGGTCCCCGTCAATTCCTTTGAGTTTCACACTTGCGTGCGTACTCCCCAGGCGGAGTACTTAATGCGTTAGCTGCGGCACCGAGGGGGGTAACCCCCGACACCTAGTACTCATCGTTTACAGCGTGGACTACCAGGGTATCTAATCCTGTTTGCTACCCACGCTTTCGTGCCTCAGTGTCAGTTGCAGTCCAGAAAGCCGCCTTCGCTACTGGTGTTCCTCCCAATATCTACGCATTTCACCGCTACACTGGGAATTCCACTTTCCTCTCCTGCACTCAAGTCTTCCAGTTTCGGAGGCTAACTACGGTTGAGCCGTAGCCTTTAACCACCGACTTGAAAGACCACCTACGCACCCTTTACGCCCAGTAAATCCGGATAACGCTAGCCCCCTACGTATTACCGCGGCTGCTGGCACGTAGTTAGCCGGGGCTTCCTCACAGGGTACCGTCATTATCTTCCCCTGCAACAGAACTTTACGATCCGAAGACCTTCATCGTTCACGCGGCGTTGCTGCATCAGGCTTGCGCCCATTGTGCAATATTCCCCACTGCTGCCTCCCGTAGGAGTTTGGACCGTGTCTCAGTTCCAATGTGGCCGATCACCCTCTCAGGTCGGCTACTGATCGTCGCCTTGGTGGGCAGTTATCTCACCAACTAGCTAATCAGACGCGGGTCCATCCTATACCGCTAACACTTTGATATATCTACGATGCCGTAAATATATATTATCATGTATTAGTAAACTTTTCAGTATGTTATCCATGTGTATAGGGCAGGTTACCCACGCGTTACTCACCCGTCCGCCGCT
>NZ_ADJN01000054.1:0-73255 GCF_000178095.1 Peptostreptococcus anaerobius 653-L
GAGAGGCTCTAGTTTATCTAGAGTCTTTTTTTGTTATAAAATAATATATTTCCACAAACATTTCTACAAAATATACTGTTTTAATTTCAACTGAATTTATTAATCTAGTCAAAAAACTCTACAAAAGAATCATTGAAAATCTATCATATATAGTTATTTTTACTGATTTTACTTAGATTCATCTCTGTTTTATAGAAATTTTATAGAAAAAATAGATCTACACCTACTGGAGGGTTTATCTTTAGCGGTTTAAAATTAAACAAAAAATCTAGTGTTATTTAATTGACAATACAGCGACTATATAATATATACTTAGTCTTAACTTAAGGTGGTAATTGATTTAAGGAATATTGAATAAGTATATATTAAATACAAGAAAGGATGAAATGACATATGGATTTTTCATTAACTAGAGAACAGGAAATGATTAAAAAGTTAGCTGCACAGTTTGCAGAAGAAGTCTTAGAGCCAGTTGCAGCAGATGTGGATTTATCCCATACATTCCCTGTAGATAATTTTAGCAAAATGGCAGAGTTGGGATTTACAGGCATAGGTATTCCTAAGGAATATGGTGGAACAGGTGGAGGCAGTATTGAAGAGGTGATAGCTGTTTCTGAGTTTGCAAAAAAATGTATGTCTTCTTCAGCTATATTATCTATACATTTAATAGCACCTCATGCCATTCATAAGTTTGGTACTGAGGAACAAAAGCAAACGTTTCTACCTAGACTTACAAAGGGCGGTAGTTTGGGTGCATTTGCCCTTACTGAACCAAATGCAGGTTCTGATGCAGGTGCTGCCAAGACAAAAGCCATACTTGATCCAGAAACTAATGAATATGTCATAAATGGTACTAAGTGCTTTATATCAGGTGGAAGTCGCGCAGATGTAGTATTGTTGTTTGCCCTTACGCAACCAGAAAAAGGATTGAGGGGTATGTCAGCAATAATAGTTGAAAAAGGCACTCCTGGATTTAGCATAGGTAAAATTGAATCAAAGATGGGTCTTAATGGATCTGAAACAGCAGAATTGATATTTGAAGACTGTAGGGTTCCAGCGGCCAACCTACTAGGCAAGGAAGGACAAGGATTTAAGATTGCTATGCAGGCCTTAGATGGTGCACGTATCGGAACAGGTGCCCAGTCAATAGGTGTAGCTGAGGGTGCCATAGACCTATCAGTAAAATATACTAAGGAACGTGTCCAGTTTGGAAAGCCTGTAGGTGCTCTTCAGGGAATCCAGTGGTACATAGCTGACATGGCTACTAAGACAGAGGCAGCTAAGACTCTTGTCTACTATGCAGCCTACCTAAAGGATGCTGGTAAAAACCATACTAAGGAAGCTGCTATGTGTAAGTTAAATGCAGCAGAGAATGCACGTTATGTGACAAACTTGGCACTCCAAATTCATGGTGGTTACGGATATATGAAGGACTATCCACTAGAAAGAATGTATCGTGATGCTAAAATTACTGAAATTTATGAAGGAACTTCTGAAATACATAAGGTAGTTATAGCTAGAGAAGTTATGAAATAGTAGAAAAGGAGTGTATGAATAATGAGAATATTTGTTTGTGTTAAACAGGTACCAGATACTTCTGGTAAAGTTGCGGTTAACCCTGATGGAACACTTAATCGTAACTCTATGGCAGCTATTATAAATCCAGATGACATGATCGCACTAGAGCAGGCCCTAAGATTAAGAGATGAATTGAACTGCCAGATTACAGCTCTTACAATGGGACCTCCTCAGGCAGAAGGTATGCTAAGAGAAATTCTAGCCATAGGAGCAGATGACGCTGTATTGATTTCTTCTAGAGAATTCGGTGGTTCTGATACATATGCTACATCTCAGATTATAGCTGCAGCAATATCTCACCTAGGACTAAACGAAGAAGACATCATATTCTGTGGTCGTCAGGCTATAGATGGAGATACTGCTCAGGTTGGACCTCAGATAGCAGAAAAATTAGAGGTTCCACAGGTTACTTATGCTAGCAAAATCAAGAAAGACGGCAATAAATTGACTATAAAACGTGTGCTAGAAGATGGCTATATGATGATAGAGACTAAGACTCCTTGTCTTATAACATGTGTAAAGGATGATGATATATCTCCTCGCTATATGACTATTAACGGAATCATGGACTGCTATAGTAAGCCTATGACTGTACTTTCATTCCAAGAACTTAAGGATGAGCCCCTTATCAACCTTGAAACTATAGGACTTAAGGGATCTCCTACTAATATATTCAAGTCATTTACTCCACCTCAAAAGGGAACAGGAATAATGCTTGAAGGCGATGGTAAAGAAACAGTAGCTGAGCTAACTAATAGATTAGAAAAACTGCATCTTATCTAATTGTGAAAGGAGACAATCAAAGATGGAATTTAATAGTTCTAGAATAGAGGATTTTAAAGATATATGGGTGTTTTGTGAACAGCGCCATGGCCACATGATGAACACAAACTTTGAACTGATATCTGAAGGCCGTAAGTTGGCTGACGAGAGAGGTTCACAGCTTGTAGGTGTCATACTTGGTCATGATATTGGGAGCCTAGCCAAAGACCTAGGTGGATATGGAGCTGATAAGGTTATAATTTGTGACGATGAGAGCCTAAAAGACTATACAACTGATGCCTATACTAAGGTTTTTTGTGACTTAGTGATGGATAAAAAGCCAGAAGTTGTATTAATAGGTGCATCTAATATAGGTAGGGACCTAGCGCCTAGGTGTGCTGCTAGACTTCATACAGGACTTACAGCAGACTGTACTCACTTGGATATAGATATGAATAACTATGTTGACTTTATAGCAACATCGTCTACTTTGGACCTATCAAAGACTACATTTAAGATGGAAGATACCAACTTAAAGATGACTAGACCGGCATTTGGTGGCCACCTAATGGCAACTATAATATGTCCTAGGTTTAGACCATGTATGTCTACAGTGAGACCAGGTGTAATGAAAAAGGGCGAGTATAGTGAAGAAAGAGCAAATGCTTGCCAGGTTGAAAACTATCCGGTAAATATAGGCAAGGACGAACTTAAGACAAAGGTTCTTGAAGTCGTAAAAGAAGCTAAACACATGGTAGACCTTATAGGTGCAGAAGTAATAGTATCTGTAGGTAGAGGTATAAGCAAAGACGTAGAAAAGGGTATACAGCTAGCTAAAGATCTTGCTGATGCATTTGGAAATGGTGTAGTAGGTGGTAGCCGTGCAGTTATAGATTCAGGTTGGCTATCAGCAGACCACCAGGTTGGTCAGACAGGAAAGACAGTACATCCAAAGATATACATTGCTCTAGGAATATCAGGAGCTATCCAGCACAAGGCAGGAATGCAGGATTCTGAACTGATAATAGCAATAAACAAGGATGAAAAGGCACCTATATTCGATTGTGCTGATATTGGTATCAACGGTGACATATTTAAGATTGTACCGATGATGATAGATAGTATTAAAGAGGTTAAAAATAATAAGTAATACATTATTTAAAATATACTTGGGGGTGTAATTATGAGAAAGGTATCGTATTTAAGTTACAACATGACAACTGCAGACGCAGCTAATCCAGACGGATTAATATCAATTGGACGTCAGTTTGATTTCATTGGTGACGTTGAGACAGAGGAAATGATCCTGTGTGATGGTGATGAATCTCTTTGCCTAGGTTATCACGACGTTAAATGCTACAAGGATGTATATGTAGGAGATATGGTAGACTACAAGGCTACACTTATCAAAGTAGGTAATTCTTCTCGTGACTGTAAGATTGAAGTATTTAAACTTGCAACACCAGCATTTCGTGAAGGAAAGACTGACTGTAAAGAAGGCGATATGGTTTGGTTTGATGAGCCAGTTCTTTGTACAGAAGGTTTTGTTCGTCTAGTAGTTAAGAAGCACTTACAGCGTGGAGAACAGCCAGAAGGTCTTGTTACAGATCCTTGGTTTGATCTTGACGACTTCCCAGAAGACGACGATGAAATGTAATTAACAAATTAAAATATAATTATTTTTATTATAAAGGAGTAGAATTATGAACGATATGCAGACAGTAACATTCCGTTATAGAATGTCAAATAGAGACGTTTTTTATCTTGGTGGACTAATAAATGGAGCTAGAAATATCACTCTTATGAACGATACAGCAGTGAGATTGATGGCAAAAATATTTGGCAATACAGGCCATTGTGTAGGTGTTAAGAAGTTACGTTTATACACTCCATCTCAGGCTGGAGATTACATGGAATATATAGCAAGAGCAAAGAAGATCGAAGGAAACAAGGCATTAATAGAGGTTAGAGCCTTCAAGGTTATAGAGGTACCTAGTGATCCTCCATACCCAAGTTCAATAGACGTACTTCCAGAACCAGTATTGTCTACAGTAGCACAGTTTGTCTATGAGACATTTTAATAAATAGGATAAAGGAGAATAACAATAATGAAGAAAGCTCTTGAAGGACTAAAAGTTATAGACCTTACTTCTGCACTTAATGGACCATTCTGTACAATGATGTTAGCCGACTATGGTGCAGAGGTTATAAAAATAGAACCGGTTAACGGAGACCAGTGTCGTGAGTGGGGACCAATAGATGAAAAGAGTGGAGAAAGTGGTTTTTACTGCTATGTCAACCGTAACAAGAAGGGGGCTACTCTTAACCTGAAGTCAGAAAAGGGTAAGGAAATGTTCTTTGAATTGGTTAAGGATGCAGATATATTAGTAGAAAACTACAAGGGTGGAGTTACTAAGAGGCTTGGTATAGATTATGAAGCAGTTAGAAAAGTAAACCCTTCTATAATATATGGGTCAGGGTCAGGATTTGGACAGAACAGCCCAATCTCTCACAGAGCTTGTTATGATATAGTTGCACAGGCTATGGGTGGTATGATAAATCTTACTGGATACAAGGAGACTAATCCGGTAAAGGTTGGCCCTTCTGTTGCAGACCACGTTGCAGGAATTTATTTGACAGTTGGTATCTTGATGGCCCTATACAATAGAGAAAAAACTGGACAGGGTCAGTTGGTTGACGTATCAATGATAGATACAATATTTAGTTTACTTGAAAATGCCCTTGTTAACTACACAGTTGCAGGTATAATACCAGAGCGTAATGGTAATATAGACCCTTCTATAGCACCATTTGATGTATATGAATGTAAGGATGGATTTGTAGCTGTTGGAGTGGGTAATGATAGGCTATTTGCTAAGTTCTGTACTACAATAGGCCATGAAGAATTGTTAGATGATCCTAGGTATAAGACAAATACTCTACGTTGTGACAATTATGAACCAGAATTAAAGAACATAATTGCCGACTGGTGTAGAGACTATGCAAAGAAAGAAATAGAAAATATTATGGATGAAGCAGGAATACCTTGTGGACCAGTTTTAAATGTTAAGGAAGCAATTGAACATCCACATATTCAGGCTCGTGAAATGATGGTTCATTGTCAGCATCCTACTGCTGGCGACCAGTATTTCCAAGGTTGTGTTATGAAGCTATCTGAAACTCCAGGTACAGTAGACACACCAGCACCACTTCTAGGCCAGCATAATGCAGAGATATTCGGCATTAGTCAAGAAGAAGTTGAAAAGTTAAAAGAAGAAGGAATACTATAATCTTTATATAAATTTAATCTAATCTACAATATTATATTCTAATCAAAATAGAAGTGTTGTTTTAACACTTCTATTTTTCTACGTATACACATATATTTATTAAGTTTTATATATTCATCGATATAGCTATTTGATTTTCTCTATTGGAATGATGACCTTTGTAACGTGTTCATCAGGGTTTGTTACATCAAAGGGAGATATTATAAACTCTTCAGAAATATCTCCCTTGATCCTATAACCATTCTTGTTTATATACTGAATCATCTCAATGTGGGTGTTTATTATGTTTGAGTAGTCGCCGACATGGACCATTGTAGCTGCTGTAAATCCACCGAATTTCCTACAGTTTTCAGTTTGGAGATGGCTATCTAGGTACATGGCAAATTCTATATCTATATCCTTGTAGAGGAACTGTTCCAAGGGTTCTGAGTAGTAGGTTACAAGTATGGACCCCTTGTCTTCTATATTTGTTTGGTTGGACATATTGATTAGTTCAGCCCATCTTTCCAAGGAGACATCTTTATTTGAATAACTCTTCATAATTTTCCTAGTGTAGATTAGGTAGGATTCAGGGATTTCCTCTATAATTATACCCCTGGCTTCGGCTTCGTCCTTAGAGTATAGAGATAAGATATCCACTCCCTTTTTTAATCTTTGTGAGAGCTTGCAACCCTCTGTGTACTTTTGTTGTAAGGCTTCAATTTCTTTGGAGATTTCAACCATTTTGGAGTCTATGCTCTCTTCAAGACTATAGGCCTTGTTGTTATGTATGATATTATTTATTTCCTTAAGACTAAAGCCTAGCATCCTTAGTTTACGGACTATGCATATAGTTACCATTTGGCCCTTGTCATAGTACCTGTAGTTGGTTTCAGAATCCCTAAATGATGGCACTACTAGGTCTATTGAGTCGTAGTATCTTAAAGTTTTTATAGGTATATTACAAATTTTTTCTACTTCGCCTATAGAATATTTTTCCTTTGCTTTCATATTTGCTCCTATTCTCATGAATATTTTTTCCTTGCGAGATCTTAAAAATACCATGTGTATCATTGTTAATAAATAGTCCAATATATACTAAATTATATCATATTTATTGTAAAATACAACTGTTCTACAAAAGAGAGTTATATGTTACAATTAATGTAAATATTTAATAGAGGGTATTCTACCGTATCGGTCTTGGTATGTGGATGTACATATTTATAGTGACAGGGGCATATATAATCTACCGAAATAAGTAACTTAAAGGACTATTTTTTATCTCAAATTCCTTACTGTGTTTTCAGCATTTTTAGAAACAGAGGATGTTCCTCCAATAATTATAACTTTTGAAATTCCATTTTCCATAATAAATCTCTTAGTTGATTCGTGTAGGGCATTTGGTGGTGTAAGAAGGACTGCAGCGTTTGAGTAGACTCCTGCTATACCTGAAGAAAGAGCGTCAGGATAGTCCTTGCCATTTACTAGGATGACTGTATTGATGTTTTTCCTAAGTACTGGTTTGTAGGCCTTGGCTATTTCTATGGCTGTCTCATACCTATCGCCACCAGCTAGCCTTCCTGTATAGTAGTTTGCTTCTTCACCACTATTTTCATCGTCATTGTGAGCATTTATACCATTTATATCCCCATAAAATGTCTTGTAGCTATCGGGAACAGTTCCCCTTCCTCCTATTATAAACTTGTAGCCATCTGTTGCTGGCAGCCTATAATATGCTCCGAGGTATGAACCCTGTGTCCTTGCCGTTTCAGCTACAAAAGGAACTGATGACAGAAGGTCTGGAAAAATCTTATCATTAATTACTATGCCGCTATCTATATCCCCCCTAGGTGTGCCAGGGAAGAATGTATTGTATATTTTTTGGTCTACAAGGCTATTTATGTCTTTTTGGTTGTTTTCTGCTAGTCTCTCAACATTTATCTTCATGCCCCTAAGGTCGTTTTCTACCTTGTTTGATAGGGTTGATGTGTTGCCAACTAAAAATACCCTTGATACTCCCAGCCTCCTAAGTTCTTTTGCAACATCGGGCCTAAGCGTACTAGGTGAATTTACGAGGAATGGAATCCTAAGAGAGGACGCCATATAACTTGCGTATAGGGCAGACCTAAAGTCGTTTACACTTGCTATTACAGCACTTGAATTTCTTGATTTAAAAAAGTTTTGGCTGACTTTTATAGAAGTCTCAAAACGGTTTGCACCTGCTATTCTTGTTACATTGATTTCTGCCTTTGAATTATTTGATACTAGCCCATATGGAAGAAGCATCGTAAGGGCTAGGGCAGTTAAAATACTTTTCTTGATATATTTATTCATATTAATCCTCCTTGATAGCTATTGCTGTGGCTGTTGAATAGTTTTTTGAATGGGATATTGATACCATGATATTACTTACACCTATGCTATTACAGTAGTCTTTGAATTTCCCTGAAAATACTACAAGAGGCTTGTTTAGGTCGTCTCTAAGAATTTCTACATCGTGAAGTCCAAATCCCCTAAGGCCTGTACCCACTGATTTTACAACAGCTTCCTTGGCTGAAAAATTACCAGCTACAGATTCAGCCTTATAGTCCTTTAACTTTAACATTTGCATTTCTCGAGGTGAAAACATTTTGTCTAGGAGTTTAATGTTCCTATTAAGTGATGTCCTTATTCTGTCTATCTCTACTATGTCTGTACCTATGCCATAAATAATGGTGACCACCTCCTGTAACTTTGGCTATATTAATAGTATCTTAGAATATATTTTACCATTAAAAGCCTTTAAAGTAAATTTTCATGCTGATTCATTTTTTATTGTTTTCACTGAGCTTTTTTATTATCTCTATATAATTTTTGAAATTATGCCGATAGCCCTTATAAATCATAGTTTTAAGTCATGGTTTTTATCTTGCTAATATATCAATAAAAGATGATTTTATTTTGATAAAGTTTTATAAATGTTTCAATAGAATTACAAATGTACCAAGTGATTGTAATATATGGTATAATAAAATTTAGATTTATATTGACAGGTATTACTATGCATCTTAAATACAGGTCGATTTATATGAATGTAGAATATAAATGGTGAAAGGACACTAGATAAAATGATTGATTACGATAATCTATCAGAAAGAGCGAAAAGCATAAGGCGCAAGATAATAGATATGATATATAATGCCCAGTCTGGTCATCCAGGTGGTTCCTTATCTTGTGTAGAGATTATCACTGCACTTTATTTTGGCAGGATGAATGTCAATCCACAGGAACCTAAAAAAGATGACAGGGACAGGTTTGTAATGTCTAAGGGTCATTCGTCTGCAGCTATATATGCTGCACTTTGCGAGAAAGGTTACTTGATGGATGAAGAACTAAAAGGTTATAGACAGTACAATAGTATACTTCAGGGTAGCCCGGATATGCTAAAGGTAAGTGGTATTGATATGACAACAGGTTCCTTGGGGCAAGGTCTATCTGCTGCGTGCGGTATGGCTCTGGCATCTAAGATAGAAAATATTGGTTACAATGTTTACGCCTTACTGGGAGATGGAGAGCTCCAAGAGGGGATGGTTTGGGAGGCAGCCATGTTTGCCAAACAGTACAAGCTCGACAACCTTATGGCTATTGTTGATATGAATGGTTTACAGATTGATGGTAGCACTGATGAAGTCATGAGCTTGGGATCAGTTGCCAAGAAGTTTGAGGCTTTTGGATGGTATGTACTTGAGATTGATGGTCACGATTTTGACCAGATATTTGGAGCCTTCAATACTTTTGACAAGATAGATACCAAACCGACATTGGTTATAGCTAATACTATAAAGGGTAAGGGAGTTTCTTTTATGGAAGGTGAGTGTCAGTGGCATAGCAAGACTATGTCAAGTGATGACTACAGCACAGCCATGGAAGAACTTAGATAGGTGGTATAAATGTTTACGGAATCAATGAGAGAGTCCTTTGGTAGGGCTCTTGTGGATATGGGGGACAGCAACCATAAGTTGGTAGTTGTTGATGCTGACCTCTCTAAATCTACAAAGACTGAATATTTTAAATCTGTATTTCCAGATAGGTTTGTGGATGTAGGTATAGCCGAACAGAATTTAGTAGGTGTATCTGCAGGACTTGCAGCAGCAGGCATGAATGTATTTGCAAGTTCATTCGCTGTTTTTGAGACAGGGAGAGCTTATGAAATTATAAGAAACTCAGTGTGTATGGGCAAATTAAATGTAAAGCTTTGCTCAACTCATGCGGGTCTTATGACAGGACCGGATGGGGCAACCCACCAGAGCATAGAAGACATTGCCATTATGAGAGTACTTCCTAATATGAGGGTATTAGTTCCAGCTGATGCTATAGAGGCTTATCAGATGACAAAATATTTGGCTAATAGTGATGGGCCTGCCTATATGAGGTTGGTCAGGGAAGATGTAGAAAATATACTAGGAGATGACTACCAGTTTGAGTTAGGAAAGTCTAAGGTCCTAAGAGATGGTGATGATATATCTATAATAGCTTGTGGTCCTATGGTGTCTAATTCAATCAAGGCAAGCGACCTACTAAGGCAAGAGGGTATCAATGTAAGGGTAGTAAATATGTCTACGATAAAGCCCCTCGATACTTCTATTATAGAAGACTGTGCAAAAAATACTAGGGCCATACTGACTATTGAAGACCATAGTAAAATAGGAGGTCTTGGTTCAGCAGTGTGTGAATACATATCTGAACACTGCCCAATAAAGGTTAAGAAGATTGGTGTGCCAGATGAATTTGGTATGTCAGCAAAGGCAGAGGAACTCTATGAACATTTCAATATGACTACTGATGATATAGTAGACCAGGTGAGGATATTGATGGGCATCGATTTTTAATTTTAAGGAAACAAAGGTGTATTAATGAAAAAAGAAAATAAGAGAAGAAATAGGAAATTGTGGATAGGAGCTGTAGCTCTCATGCTTGTTACTTCCATATTCACAACATTTGTCCTATCTACAATAGGTGTAATAGGTATACTACCCTACAAGGAATACAGGCAGTATAAGAAGCTAGTGAGTCTAAGTGAGAAGATCAATGAAGACTTTTACAAAAAGCCAGACAAGGATATGCTTGAGACAGGCATATATAAGGGCTTGTTTGCAGGGCTAGGAGATGTGTACTCAGCCTATTACACTAAAGACGAAATGAAGCAGCTATTGGAGGCATCATCAGGCAAATATGTAGGTGTTGGTATGACAGTAGGTGCTGACAAGGAGACTGGTAGGATCAGGGTAGAATCTACCTTTGACAAGAGTCCAGCCAAGGAGGCAGGGATTCAAAAGGGAGATTTTATAGTAAGGGTCGATGGCAAGTCTTATACATACCAAGAGATGGATATAGCTGTCAAAAATATGAGAGGTAAGGCTGGTACAAGCGTAAAGATATCTCTTATAAGAGATAATAGACAGATTGAAAAGATTGTTGTAAGAAGACAGATTACAATACAGACTATAGACTCTAGAGTTCTAGAAAATAATCTAGGTTATATATCTATTAAGAGTTTTGATGAGGATACAGCAGATGACTTTAGGTCAGCCCTAAAGAATTTAGAGGCAAAAAACATCAAGGGTCTTATAGTAGACGTTAGAGATGATGGTGGTGGACTTTTAGATGTAGTAGAGAATATAGCAGACAGGCTACTAGGCAAGGCTGTTATAGTCTATACTCAGGACAATAAGGGCAACAAGGAATACCTAAGATCTAGTGACAAGGAGAAGATATCTATACCTATTGTTGTGCTTACAAACGGCAACTCCGCATCAGCATCTGAAATATTGACAGGCGCTATACTTGACAACAAGGCAGGTATCTCAGTTGGTACAACTACATATGGTAAGGGTCTTGTCCAGCAGGTTGTTTCCCTAAGAGATGGTACAGGTTACAAGCTTACAACAGCCCAGTACTTTACTCCAAATGGATCATATATCAATGAGAAGGGAATAAAGCCTACAATTGAAGTCAAGGAAGAAAAAGACCAGTTGCCAAGGGCGATTTCTTATCTAAAAGAAAAAATAAAATAGAGAAATTATATAACCTTCTGTATATCTATGCAGGAGGTTATATGTAAATATAAGGGAAATGGTGTGAAAAGTTGAATTTATTAGTTAGTATTTCAAGAAACATATACCCTCTTGATGAAAGAGCTATAGAGAGGGCACAAAAGAGGTGGGACGATAAGATACATCCCAAGGACAGTCTAGGACAGTTAGAAGATATAACTAAAAAACTTGCAGGTGTTTATTGTACAGATAAAATAGAGGACCAACCTAAAAAATGTATTATAGCCTTTGGGGCAGACCACGGGGTCCACGATGAAGGTGTATCACCGCAACCTCAGATTATAACTAGGATGCAGTTGGAAAACTTTGCTAGGGGACTGACAGGTGTAGGAGTATTGGCAAAGTTCAACAAGACTGACCTGATACCTATAGATATTGGTGTACTAGGTGATGAGCCCATGTATGGTGTAGTCAGCCATAAGATTAGGCAGGGAACTGATAATATTGCCAAGGGTCCAGCAATGACAATGGACGAGGCTGTAAAGTCAATAGAACTAGGGATTGAAATAGCAGAAAAGTGTATAGTTGAAGGCTACAAGATCATAGGTATTGGAGAGATGGGAATATCCAATACTACCCCATCTACAGCTATTTTGTCTGTTATGTCTGGTAAGGATCCTATTGATATTGCAGATGTTGGGGCTGGCATAGGTCTAGAAAGGGTAAAACACAAGGCAGATGTTGTCAGAAAGGCAATAGAGATAAACAATCCCAACCCGACAGATGGTATAGAGGTGCTAGCCAAGGTTGGTGGTTTCGATATAGGAGGTATGACCGGCGTGATACTGGGATGTGCAGCCAATAGGATACCGGTAGTTGTTGATGGATTTATATCCTATGCAGCAGCCCTTATAGCCTATAGGATAAATCCAAGATCTAAGGATTACTTGATTATGTCTCACAAGTCTGATGAAAAGGGTAGTGAAACAGCCCTATCTATATTAGGTATAAAACCTATGTTGGATATGGACATGAGATTGGGTGAGGGCACAGGAGCAGCCCTTGCCATGAATATAATTGATTCATCTATATATGCCTACAACCACATGGGAGAGTTTAAGGACTTAGAGATAGGAAGGGTCTTAGGCCTATGGGACAAATAATACTAGTGACAGGTGGTATTAGTTCTGGCAAGTCTGCCTTTGCTGAAGACTTGGTTACTAAGATCAGCCAGGACAAGTCATGTTCTTGCACCTATATAGCGACTGCAAGTGTATATGATGACGAGATGAGAGAAAAGGTCAGACTTCACCAACAAGCCAGACAAGACAAAAACTGGTCTACACTGGAGGCCTATAAAAACTTGGGACAAATTGTAGCTAATGATGATTTTGACCATGGTATTTTACTGCTTGACTGCCTGACTATGATGGTATCCAATATTATATTTGAGGACGATATGGATTTTGATGGTCTAGACCAGGACAAGTGTAGGTTAAAAGAGGACCTGGTTTTAAATGAGATAAGGGACTTTGTTAAATCTGTTAGGGATAAGGACCTAGACCTAGTACTTGTAACCAATGAGATAGGACTTGGCGGTATAAGTTACAACAAGTTGTCTAGATTTTATACCCAATTGGTTGGAAGGTCCAACCAGTATATAGCCAGCCAATCAGACCAGGTCTATATGGTTGTATCATCAATAGGAGTGAGGATAAAGTAGGTGGTTAAGTGAAGATTAGAGAATTATTAGACCTTGAAAGATTTATAAATATACTCCAGTTTTTAACTAGGATAAGTATAAAAAAGGATTCAAAGTTTGATCCAGATCTTGGCAAGGGAATTGTGTTTTTCCCCCTAGTAGGTCTTGTTATAGGGCTGATTCTAGGTCTTGTTTATTACATATTGAGACTTGTACCTGCATTTTATAATAATAGTCTTGTTACAGGGGTCTTGCTAGTCCTAGTTGAGGTTGTACTTACAGGAGGACTTCACCTAGATGGACTTGCAGATACCTTTGATGGGATATTTTCCTATAGGAGTAAGGACCAGATTCTTGAGATAATGAAGGACTCTAGGATGGGGACCAATGCCAGTATTTCCTTGATACTACTCATAGTATTAAAGGTATGTATGCTTGCTAGTTTTATTGACAAGGACATGGTATGGCCTATAGTATTAATGCCTGTACTTGGAAGATTCCTAGGTCTTTTACTTACATACAGGACTAGGCCTGCCAGAGAAAATGGAATGGGAAATGTATTTATTGGCAAGTGCGATAGGACTAGTCTTATAGTTTCTACAGTTTTTGTAGGTCTATTAGAGATTTTGGCTCTTGGATTGACAGGCACTAGTATATTTGGATTAAACCAGATGATATCTATTATTTTGGTTTTATTGTCCCTATTTATCACTTGTATATTGGCTTATCTGATCAAGCATGGAGTATACAAGAAGATTGGTGGGCTGACAGGTGATATATTAGGTTGTGGTATAGAAGTGGGTGAGATGATTTTTATAGCCTATATTTTTATACTGGTAGGCTAGTTGACTAGCTAGAATGAGAGGTTGATATGAAGAATTTGTACTTGGTAAGGCATGGCAATACCGTAGACAATATAAATTTTAGGTACTCAGGCTTTAGTGACTGTGACCTAAGTGATGTTGGAAGACAACAGGCTAGGCAGTTAAATGTCTACCTGAAAAATATAGATATAGATAGGATCTACACGTCTACCCTAAAGAGGACAGGGCAGACTGTGGATGAGGTATCGAGGTATTTGGGCCTTGAAATGCTAGGGCTTGATGACCTAAGAGAGATGAACTTTGGTAAATTTGATGGCAAGACCTTTGAAGAGATAAAAAGTGAATACCCTGAAGATTTCAAAAGAATGATGACTGGAGATGTTATGTATACCTTCCCAGATGGTGAAAATATTGAGATGGCCTATGAGAGAAATGCTAGGGGCATAGATCATATTATAAAAGAGTGTAATGAAGTAGATAATGTACTTGTATGTGTTCATATGGGGACTATTAGGAATATACTCTCTCACTTAATTGCTAAAAATCCTAGTCTTCATTGGCATTTTAAGGTGGAAAATGCATCCATAACCAAGATTGAATTTATTGATGGATTTCCTGTTATGTCCATGATGGGGCATATACCCTATGACAAGTCTCTTATTAGACCTATGATGAAGAGGGTGGACTAATGGCTTGTATAATGTTTCAGGGGACGGCATCCAATGTGGGAAAGAGTATGATAGCAACTGGTATTTGTAGGATTATCTCGGATGATGGCTATAGGGTTGCTCCATTTAAGTCACAGAATATGTCAAGAAATTCATCCTTTGATAGGTACGGTGGCGAGATGGGCATAGCTCAAGTTGCTCAGGCTAGGGCTGCTAGGATAGAGCCACTTGCATCCATGAACCCAATTTTACTAAAACCTAGCGACAATCATATGACAGACCTTATATTTAATGGAAAATACATAAGGTCGCTAAGGGCAAGAGAGTATATGAAGATAAAAAAGGACCTAAGACCAGGTCTTGAAGCTATATACAAGGACCTAGAATCATCTGTGGATATAGTTGTCCTAGAAGGAGCAGGTAGTCCTGTTGAGATAAATATAAACCAGATTGACCTATCAAATATGGAGATGGCCAAGATAGCAGATTCACCGGTTATCTTGGTGGCAGACATAGATAGGGGCGGCGTATTTGCTTCCATTGTGGGTACCCTAGAGCTTATGACCAAGTCTGATAGGTCAAGGGTGAAGGGGGTTATAATCAACAAGTTCAGGGGCGACGAGGACTCTTTTCAAGATGGTATAAGGATGCTCGAGGATATAATAAAGATACCTGTCTTGGGACTTGTGCCATATGCAGATATTTATATAGATGAAGAAGATGGGGCTAGTGGAAAATCTAGGGACAATGTGGATAGGTTTATCAGTTCTCTAGAGAAGTCTCTAGGTGATGGTAGCAACCACATAATATCTAGGATAAAAGCAGAGAATGAATTTAGGCTATCACAAGGATTGGATATCATGAATGATAGTGAATTAGGTAAATTTGTAAGAGAGTGCGAATACGACAGACTAGCCAAATTACTAAGAGATAAGCTTGATATTAGGGCTATCTATAATATAATTTTTAGACGAGAAAAGGTGTAACTTATGAAAAAAATACTAATAGCAGGCACCCATAGTGGTGTTGGTAAGACCACGGTCAGTCTTGGACTGATGAAGGCCCTAACCGATAGGGGTAAAAAAGTTCAGCCATTTAAGGTGGGACCTGATTATATAGATCCAAACTATCACAAGTACGTTACAGGTATACATTCTAGGAATTTGGATGCCTATATGCTAGATGAAGAGCAGATTAAGTATATATTTTTAAGGGCAGCAAACCAGAAGGATATCTCAATAATAGAGGGCGTTATGGGCCTATATGACGGAGTTGGCTCAGATATCAACAAGTGTTCTACATCGGCAATGGCCAAGGTCCTTAAGTGTCCAGTCATACTAGTTATAGATGCAAAGGCTACAGGAGCATCTGCAGCTGCAACTGTTTTGGGCTACAAGCATATGGACAAGTCTGTAGACATAGTTGGTGTTATAGTCAACAATATCAAGAATCCCAACCACTATAAACTGATAAAGGCGGCTATAGAAAAATATTGCGCTATTGAAGTATTGGGTTATCTACCTCCTAATGATGACGTGGTCATGTCATCTAGGCACCTAGGTCTAGTCCAGTGTCAAGAGGACAAGGACCTATCTCAAAAAGTAGATAAGATGGCTCAACTTATTGAAAAATATGTAGATGTAGACAGGATATTGGAGCTTGCTGAGAGTGAATCTATAACTTCTTCATTTGAAATGACAATGTTCCTAGATGACCCCGAAGTCAAAAATCTTGCTATAGGTAAGAAAATAGGTATAGCCTATGACGAGGCCTTCAATTTCTACTATCAGGACAACCTAGACCTACTAAGGGATATAGGGGCAGAGCTTGTATTTTTCTCTCCTATTAGAGACGAGAAATTGCCTGAGATTGACCTTTTGTATATAGGTGGAGGCTATCCGGAGATATATGCCCAAGAGCTTGAATCTAACAATACTATGCTCGATAGTATAAGGGAATTTTATGAAGCTAATAAACCAATATATGCTGAGTGCGGTGGACTTATGTACCTAGGCAAGTACCTTATAAATAAAGAGGGCAATAAGCATCAAATGGTAGGTATACTTGATGGATATAGCCAGATGACACAGGGCTTAAAGAGATTTGGTTATTGTCTTGCCACAGCAAAGAAGGATAATCTTATTTCATACAAGGGTCAACAATTACGAGGTCATGAATTCCATTATTCAGAATTTATATCTGATATGGAGACCATATTCGATATGAAAAAGACTACTTCTAGTTCTGTAATGGTCTGGTCAGGTGGTTATTCATCTAAAAATGTTCTGGCTTCCTACCTACATGTCCATTTTTACAACAACCTAAGTATAGTTTGCTACCTTTTGAGCAATACAGAGGGTTAGGCCTATGGGTGTTGTTTCAGTAGTAGTTTTTGTAGCATTCATTATAGATCTTGTAATAGGTGATCCAGAGGGGTTTCCTCACCCGGTTATATATATGGGCAGACTGATAAAGTATCTCGAAAGACTGGTCAGGTTGAGGTTTAAGTCTTTGAAGATGGGGGGGCTTGCAATTTGGCTAGTCCTTGTTGGTATAACATACTCAATGAGTATATTTATAAGCAATATATTTGGACTTATATTAGGACCAATGGGGGCATGGGCCTTGTGGGGCTTTTTATTGGACACTGGCATATCAATTATACTTATGGCTACCTGCCTGTCTACAAGGTGTCTTGCCCTTGAGGCCAAAAAAGTATACAAGAAGCTTATTGAGGGTGATATAAAAGAAACCAGATTACAGCTTTCCTATATTGTAGGGAGGGACACTTCAAGTCTGAGCGAGAGCGAGATAATCAGGGCAACAGTTGAGACGGTAGCCGAAAATACAGTAGATGGAACTATTTCACCCATATTTTTTGCCATGCTTGGTGGAGTTCCCCTAGCGATGGTTTATAAGGCGGTAAATACCATGGATTCTATGTTGGGCTACAAGAATGAAAAGTATATAAACATAGGCAGGTATCCAGCAATATTGGATGATGTATTTAATTTTATACCTGCTAGGCTATCCCTATTATTTTTTACAATAGCCAGTGCTATCTGTGGTTATGATTGGAGAAAGTGCCTAGAAATAGGATATAGGGACAGGAAAAACCACAAGAGTCCTAATTGTGCATATTCAGAAGGAGCAGTAGCTGGAGCCCTGGGCATACAATTAGGTGGTACTAATGTGTATTTTGGACAAGAGGTATACAAGCCAACTATAGGAGACAAGACTAGGGACCTTCAGGCTGAGGATATACTATCTTCAATAAAGCTACTATATGTTACAAGTATAGTAAGTCTTTTGGCCTTGCTTGTCTTTAGAGCGATTGTGTTCTAGTTATAATATATATGTTTTATAGGAATATAAAATTGGAAATAAGTAATTGGAAAGAAATAGAAATGATGGAATAAAGGAATATAAATAGATATAAATAAGAAGTGAATATAAATAAGAATAAAAATAAAGAATAAGAGGAGTAGACAAATGAGTCATGGTGCTGATACAGAAAATATAAAAAGACAATTCAATATTGGTTCTGACCTGATTGACTATAGCTCAAACATCAATCCTGTCACTCCAATGGCCCTAAAAGAAGCTATAATAGATAGTATAGATTCTATAGGAGCCTATCCAGATATAGACTATGTGGACCTTAGAGATAAGATAGCCAGATCAATAAATAGGCAATATATGAGGTCTTGTGATATCTTAGGTTCAGGATTTGATGACTCGATTTTAGATAATCAGAGACTATTGTCTAGGGATAATATATGTGTTGGTAATGGTGCCAGTGAGCTTATCAGCCTTATTTTTAGGTTGGATATTTTCGACAAGGTGAGGGTTTTATCACCCCTATATTCAGAACATATAAGGTCGAGTAGGATAGGTGGCAAGGGGCCTATTATATCACCTATGAAGGATATTTATGGTTCGGATGATAAAGTATACCTGTCATTTGAAGATATGGACCTAGCAAGAGACCCTAGGGAGGCTATAGTAGTATGCAATCCAGGAGCTCCGGATGCTAGGTTGAGAAATCTAGATTTTTTAGTGGGCCACTGCAGGACTTATGGCAAGTACCTAATAATAGATGAGTCATTTATGGATTTTTGTGAGGGCTATTCTTACAATAGTGGTTTTAAGTATGACTATGACAAGATTATTATTGTTAAGTCACTTACAAAAATATATGGTATGCCCGGTCTTAGGCTAGGCTATATGATGGCGAGGGATGAGTCGATAGTAGAAAAAGTAAGGTCTATCCAAGAGCCATGGTCTGTAAATTCTCTTGCCCAGGCGGGGGCTATGGCAGTGCTAGAAGACCTAGATTTCTTAGAAAAAACAAGAAAATCATACAAAAAAGAAAGAGAATACCTAATGGATGAGCTATCAAGGATGTCGGCTATAGACATACATAAAAGTGATACAGCCTATATCCTGTGCAGCTTAAATGATAGGTCAAAATATGATACAGCCCACGATTTAAAAATGGATATGGTAAGGGAAAAATCCATACTTATCAGGGATGCATCATCTTTTGAGGGATTAACACATAGGCATTTTAGGTTGGCGATTAAGTCACACGACCTAAATGAGGTCTTGGTGGATTCTCTAAGACAAATATTGTAGGAGGTCGAGATGGAATATATTAAGGACCCAAGTTTAATTGAAAACAAGAGCTTTGAGATAATTCAAGGCATAATAGATGAGACTAGGCCAGACTATAGGTTTAGGTCTAAAATTGAAGAGATGATAATAAAAAGGGCCATACATACTACGGCTGACTTTGACTATTTAGATATACTCAAGATCAGTGACAAGGCTGTAGAAAATATAGTCAATGCCCTAAAAAACAAGGCTACTATCTATACGGATACGACTATGGGCCTTAGTGGAATCAACAAGAGGCTACTAGACTCTATGGAATGCGGGTATGAGTGCCTTATATCTGATGAGAGGACTGTAAGGCTTGCCAAGGAAAAGGGGATAACTAGGTCTATGGCGGCGGTTGAGATAGCTGGTCAGGACAAGAATGACAAGATATTTATTTTTGGAAATGCACCTACAGCCATATATAGGGCAATAGAACTGGATGAGGAAAACAAGCTGGGGGCTTCGGCAGTTATAGGTGTAGTAGTTGGCTTTGTTGGAGCAGAGGATTCCAAGGAAAAACTCATGGAATCAGACCTTGAATATATAGTATCAAGAGGTCGTAAGGGAGGTAGCAACCTAGCTGCAGCCATAATAAATGCAATACTATACTATTATTTTAGGGACTAGGTGGACCTATGGAAGAGTATGTATATGTAGAAGGTAAAAAGTACAGGAGGGGCTATACAACGGGATCTTCTGCAGCAGCTGCTACAAAGGCTGCTATGTGGATGTTTGTGACCAAGTCCTATATAGAAGACAGGGTAAAAATTCACACTCCCAAGGGAATAGACCTCTTTATAGATATAGAAAATCAGAAAATAGGTCAAGATTATTGCCAGTGTTCTGTCAAAAAAGATGGTGGTGACGATATTGATGCAACCCATATGATAGACATATATTCTAGGGTTGAACTTGTAGATAGGAATGAGGATATAGGACCAGAATCTATTACTGGCAAGGACTATATAAGGATTAGGGGGGGACAAGGAGTAGGCCTAGTGACCAAGCCAGGCCTTAGTCTAGAAGTTGGAAGACCAGCTATCAATCCGGTTCCAATAGATATGATAGTAGGATCTATTCTAGAAGTGATGTCAGATGCTGATATAGACATAGCTAGTTATCTTGCTGGAAGGTCTATACTAGTGACCATATCTGTGCCAGATGGACAGGAAGTAGCTAAAAATACCTTCAACAAAAACCTAGGAATCCTTGGAGGAATATCAATAATAGGGACAAGCGGCATAGTTGAGCCTATGAGTGATGAGGGGTGGAAAAAATCCCTGTCAGCAGATTTGTCTATCAAAAAGGCCCAAGGCTACAAACAAGTGGTCCTAGTGCCGGGGAATATAGGCTACAATACCATGGTCAAGCACTTTGAAGTAAATGAAGATATGGTAGTCAAGATGAGTAATTTTATAGGTTATATGCTGATGGAAGCTAGGAGGTTGGACTTTGAAAAGGTCATACTAGCAGGGCATATAGGTAAATTAATCAAACTAGCTGGTGGAATATTCAATTCCCACAGTAGGATTGCAGATGCCAGAAACGAGATAATGATAGCAAACCTAGCTATGATGGGGGCTGACAAAGACCTCTTAGACAGGATTGATGGATGTCTTGCAACAGATGCCATGCTACCTATTATCAAGGAGGCTGGATACCAAGATGTGTTTGATATATTGGCACAAAAGGCAGCCAAAAGGGCCTACAAATACCTTAGGCAAGATGGCATGGAGGTTGAGGTATATATGTTTGATATGGATTCCAACCTACTTGCCAAGGCAAGCTTTGGAGGAGTTGAGATATGATAAGAGTTCTTGGAATAGGACCGTCAGAGAGTCATTTTATGACTAAGAGGGTATTCGATAAGATCAAAAATTCAGATATTATAATAGGTGGAAAAAGAAATATAGATATGGTCCTAGGTGAGATGGATATATCTGGCAAGGATATCTACTTTATAAGTAAGGACCTAGACCATATGAAATCCTATATAGATGACAATATAGATAAGGATATATGTATTCTTGCATCAGGTGACCCCCTAGTGTACGGGATAGGCTCCTATATACTTAGAAATTTTGAAAGGGAATCACTTGACCTAGAGCCAGGTATTAGCTCTATCCAGTACGCTTTTTCGAGGTTTGGCCTAGACATGAACGACCTATATATCACGAGTTGCCATGGAAGAGACCTGGATATGGAATTTTTGCTGGTGCATGACAAGGTGGCCATGGTAACTGACAGGAAGTATGGGCCAATAGAACTAGCTAGGGACCTATATAATATGCAGGAAAATTATATGATGTATATAGGAAATAGGCTAGGATATAAGGACGAAGTATTGATTGAAGCTAGTCCTCAACTAGTTAAGAATATAGATGTAGAATTTGACCTAGCAGTTGTCATATTGATGAGGAAGGCTGGAAAAATATAAATTATCAGTTGTTATATTGATGAGGAAGGCTAGAAAAATATAAATTATAAGCAGGTAATGTTATTATGAAAAATAGTGAATTTATAAGGACCAAGGTCCCTATAACAAAGGAAGAAGTAAGGGCTATAAGCCTACAAAAACTAGACCTAGCAAGAAAGAAGTATCTCTTGGACATAGGTACAGGGTCGGGTTCTATATCTGTAGAGGCTGGCTTAAACTACCCAGACCTAAGGATATTGGCAGTTGACAAAAATCCAGACGCAATTAGTCTTACTAGGGCTAATATAGAAAAGTTTGGTCTAGAAAATATCAGCCTTATAGGTGCAGACCTACCAAATGAAAGTCATAAGCTAGATGGGTGTAGTCCTAGCAAATTTGATTCAGTATTTGTAGGTGGGGCGAGTGCTAGAATAGAGGACCTAGTATTGTGGCTTAGAGGTAGGATTGAAGATGGTGGAACACTAGTGGCCAACTTTATCCTAATCGAGAGCATGACGAGGTACATAGAATCTATAAAAGAAGCTGGTTTTGATGATATAGAGGTTATACAGGTGTCTGTTTCTAGGATGGAAAAACTCGGCAGTGGCAATTACTTTAAACCCAATAACCCTATATTTGTCGTTACTGCAAAAAGGTAAAAATAGGCTCGGACAATATGGTTTGAAATATTTGGTTTTAATGATTTAGGAAAGGTAATTTCACTGGTTAAGAAAAGTAGTTTCACTGATTTAGAAAAGTGGTTTTGCTGATTTAGGAGAGGTTGATTAATATGGAAAAGATATATTTTGTAGGTGCTGGTCCAGGAGACAAGGAACTCATTACCTTAAAGGGATACAAGTTGCTACAAGTGGCGGATATAGTTATATATGCAGGATCCTTAGTCAACAGGGAACTGCTTGACTATTGTAAAGAGGGGGTAGTCCTACATGATAGCGCATATATGACCCTAGAAGAAATAATTGGAGTAATGGGAGAGGGAGCTAGGGCTGATAAGCTTGTTGTCAGGCTCCAAACAGGTGATATATCCATATATGGATCTATCAGGGAGCAGGCAGAGGAACTCAAAAAACTTGGTATAGACTACGAGTCTGTAGCCGGAGTTAGTTCATTTTTGGGGGCAGCTGCAAGCCTTGGCATTGAGTACACAGTTCCAGAGATTTCCCAGAGCCTGATAATTACGAGGATAGGTGGAAGGACACCAGTTCCTACGAGGGAGGACCTTAGGTCTTTTGCCTACCACCAAACATCTATGGCTATATTCTTGTCTGTGAATAGGATTGAAGAAGTAGTTGAAGAATTGATAGGTGGAGGATATAAGAAAGACACACCTGTTGCTATAGTCTACAAGGCTACATGGGATGATGAAATGACTGTAATGGGGTCTTTAGAGGACATTAGTCAAAAGGTAAAAGATGCAGGTATCAAGAAGACCGCCCTTATTTTGGTAGGGGATTTCTTGGGAGATAAATACAACTATTCTATGCTCTATTCAAAATATTTCAGCCATGAATACAGGAAGGCAAGTGATCAAATTGACGAATAGGACTAGAGATTTGATGGATAGGCCCATGGATAGGACTATGGACTTGATGAATAGGACCAGAGACTTGGGAGATAGGACAAGAGATATATTGTCTAGGGCTAGATATAAAAATGAAAAACTTGCCTATATATATCTTACTGATAGGTCAAGGTCCTTGGCCCAAGACTTGATTAAACTTTCGAGTGATAGGAATTTGGATTCTGAGCTCCTATATTTTAAAGACTTTAAGAAAAGTATAGACAGGTACTTTAATGATTTTGATTATCTAGTATTTATTATGGCGAGTGGTATAGCGATTAGGACAATCGCTCCTTTTATAAGGGATAAGTTTACCGATCCAGCTGTTATTGTAATGGACGAGCTGGGGATAAATGTCATCAGCATCCTAGGTGGACATATGGCAGGTGCAAATGAAATGACTGCCTATATAGCAAATAAAATTGGGGGCAACCCAGTGATAACAACAGCCACGGATATAAATGACAAGGGTGCCTTTGACCTACTTGTTAAAAAACTAGGTGCAAATGTGGATAATATAAGAGAATTGTCACTTAAATACAACTCTAGTATATTAAAGGGTCAGGGACCCTATATATATATTGATCCAGACCTTAGAGACCTAGTGATTGGTATTGATGGTTGGGAAAAGTCTATTAGAGGTTTTAAAAATATAGATGATAGAGTGATAGATTTGAATTATGAGATTAATAATAATAGCCAAGATGAATCTAAGACTAATTATGGTATAATAGTAATAAGCGACAAGCTAGATATAAATAAGACTGAGTTTGCCTATTTGTTTGATATACAAGATAGCAAGTGTGAGATAATAAGACTAGTTCCAAGGATCAATGTTCTAGGTATAGGCTGTAGGAAAAATACTGCTAGCCAAGTTCTAGATATGGCTATAAATACCTACTTGGAAGGGCAAAATATAGATGTGAAGTCTATAGATATGGTAGGCTCCATTGATTTAAAAAGGCATGAAAGGGCTATACTGGATTTTTGTGACAAAGAATCTGTAAAAAGTGAGTTTTTTGCCAGTGACCAACTAGTCGATTATGAAGACCTATATGAGAGGTCGGATTTTGTAAAAAAAGTTACGGGAGTGTCTTCAGTAGCTGAACCCTCATGCCACATACTGTGCGAGGGCAACCTGATAGGCAAAAAATATAAGAAAGATGGAATAACCCTTTCTTTGGGAAGGTATAAGAGGTGGAATAGATGATATATGTTGTGGGAATTGGTCCTGGGAAAAAAGACCATATGACACTAGAGGCTATTGAAGTGATAAAAAGGTGCGATATAATAGTAGGATACAAGACCTACATAGACTTAATAAGAGACCTGGTAGCTGATAAGATAGTAGTAGAAAATGGTATGAGACAGGAGATAGACAGGTCAAGGGCAGCCTTAGATCTGTCTAAAAAGGGTCATATAGTAGCTATGATCAGTGGAGGAGACTCTGGCGTATACGGGATGGCAGGCCTAGTATATGAACTTAACACAAAGGAAGAATGGGGACAGGAAATAAGGATTGTCCAGGGTGTAACCTCTAGTATATCTGCTGCGGCAGAACTTGGTGCTCCACTTATGAATGACTTTTGCCATATCAGCCTTAGTGATTTGATGACTCCCATGGACCACATACTCAAGAGACTTGAACTAGCTGCCCAGGGTGATTTTGTAATATGCTTATACAATCCGAAGAGCAAGGGCAGACCAGACCACCTAAGAAGAGCATTCGAGGTTATGGCTAGGTACAAGTCTAGTCATACACCAGTCGGTATTGTAAAGAATGCAGGAAGAGACAATATGGAAAAATATGTTATGACATTTGAAAATATGGACTACGATATATGCGATATGTCCACAATGGTCATAATTGGAAATAAGGAATCATACATTGAAAATGATAGTATAATAACACCGAGGGGGTACAGGATATGATACTAGTATTAGGAGGAACTTCAGATAGTTTAAAAATATGCGATAGACTATATGAGATAGGTATCAGCGATTTTGTATTGTCTGTAGTTACTGAGTTTGGAAGAGACCTAGCAGAGTCTCGTGCCAAAGACATCATAAATGGAAAGATGGACAAGGATGGTATGGTGGACTATATCATTAAAAATGAAGTTAGGCAGGTAATAGATGCAACCCACCCATATGCTGTTGAGGTATCGAGAAATGCCATGGATGCCTGTGAAGAGACAGATATAAAATACATAAGATTTGAGAGAAAGTCCTTGCTTGGTGAAATTAAATACCAGGGAGAATACATAGTTGATACAATAGAAGAGGCCTGTGCCATGATTCTTGGCAACGACCAGTGGGAGAATGTATTTATAGCCACAGGTAGTAAGAACCTTGGAACCTATGTAAAACTCTTAAAGTCTAAGTCTTTGGTTGCAAGAGTCCTTCCTACAAGTGAAGTCATAAGAAATTGCGAGGCCATGGGTCTAAATGCTGACAACTTACTGGCTATCAAGGGACCCTTCAGCAAGGATATAAATGTAGCCATGCTCAAGCATGCAGAGGTAGATGTAGTTATTACCAAGGAGAGCGGATTTGCTGGTGGCTTTATGGACAAGATTGCTGCTTGTGAAGAGCTAGGTATACCTATTATAATAATAAAGAGAAAGACAATAGACTATCAGAGAGTAGTACACGATATATCAGAGATAGAAGAAAGTATAATTTTTGGATAATAATTAATAAATAGTAATTGATAATATAAAGTATAGATTTAGGAGGGATTTATGGCAAACAAAAAGGCTTTACTGGTTGTCAGTTTTGGCACTTCATATGCCGACACTAGAAAACTTACAATAGAGGCATGTGAAGACAAGATAAGACAAGAGTTCAAGGACCATGATTTTTTTAGGGCATGGACTTCTAGAAAGATAATAAAGAAATTAAAGGAAAAAGAAAATACCATAATTAAATTCCCTGATGAGGTCATGGAAGAGATATACCAGGCTGGCTATGATGAAGTATTGGTTCAATCGCTGCATATTATAAATGGTGAAGAATTTGATAAGATCAAGGATATATGCAGGTACTACAAGGACAAGTTCGACAAAATAGTGCTTGGCAGACCACTTCTTTCAAGTCCTAAGGATTATGATGAAGTAACAGACATAATAGAAAAAATGGCTAGGGAAAACCTAGGAGACAATCCAGAAGATGGCGAAGTCCTTGTACTTATGGGGCATGGCACAGAGCATGTTGCCCATGCATCATATGCGGGTCTTGAATACAGGATCAAGGTAAAGGGACTGCCTGTATATGTTGGAACTGTTGAGGGTTACCCTGATGTAGATACTGTAATTGACCAGTTAAAAAAAGATGGTATACACAAGGTCCATCTCAGACCATTCCTTTTGGTTGCAGGCGTCCATGCCAAAAAAGATATGGCAGGAGATTCTGAAGACTCTTGGAAGACCAAGTTTACAAGGGCTGGATTTGATGTTGTAATCCATCTTGAGAGTCTAGGCCAGATGGAAGAGGTTCAGGATATGTTCCTTAGAAACTTGAAAGAGGAGATATAGGTCATGGGCAAATTATACGGCATAGGAGTTGGTTCCGGTGATAGTGATCTACTGACTATCAGGGCTGTTAGAACACTTGAAAAATTGGATGTCCTATATACACCACAGGCGAAAAAAGGTGGAGAAAGTACAGCCATGGGCATAGTGAGTGACTACTTAAGAGAAGACTTAATCGTAAAAGAAAGACATTTTCCAATGAACTACAATGATGATGAGAAGATTGAGGCTTGGGATATGATTTCAAGAGAAATTGAAATAGATGTCAAAGAAGGATTACATGTAGGTTTTATAACCCTAGGAGATCCTATGGTGTATTCTACCTATGTATACCTTTTGGAGAGGTTGATTAACAAGATAGAGATTGAGACTATACCTGGTATTAGTTCATTTATCAACATATCTTCTAGCAACAATTTTCCTCTTGTCATGGACAGGGAGTCTTTGGCTGTAGTTTCATGTACAGATAAATTTGACAGGCTCTCTTACTATGTTGATGATTTTGATTGTTTGGTACTTATGAAGGTATATAAGAATTTTAAAGATGTAGTAGACTTGATTGTAAAAAAGGAACTGAGTAAAAATGCAATCATGGTATCTAATTCATCTATGGAAAATGAGATTGTATACGAAGATATAAGTGAAGCTTTAAAGCTTGAGAAGGTTCCGTATTTTAGTACAATATTGATAAATAAGAAGTGGAAAAGAAAATAGGGGAGGTAACTAGATGAAGACCTTAATAGTATATTTTTCCAACCATCATTTAAATACACTTAAATTGGTTGAATTTTTGGATGGAGAAGTTGAGTTCGACAAATTAGAGTTAAGAGAGAATAGAGATGTATCAGAATTAGAATTGGATATAGACCAGTATGACAGGGTTATATTTGCTTCAGGTGTCTATTATGGAAAGCTTGCTAAGGAAATATACGATTTTGCTAGGTTATACAAGGATTCTTTGGCAAATAAAGACGTGGTAACAATAGCTACTGCTGGACTAGAATCAGTTGACTACATAAAGGACTTTGAAGAAGAAATCAGCAAATTGGGAATAAAGCTCAAGGGCAAGTTCCAGTGCAGGGGATATTGCACATATGGTCCTCTTAAGTTGATTGGAGGTTTTAGTATAAGCCACCCTGACAAAGAAGATTTTGATAAGCTACTAGAGTTTTATAGAAATTTATAGTGAATGATAATTATTATCAAAAAACTATTTACAAAACAATTGATAACTGATATCATATACCTAAAGAATTTATTATAAAGGAGAAGGGTATGATTAAAAAAGTATTTTCGGTATTTTCATTAGTAGTTTTGATGACTGCATTGGCATTTACGACAGCTTGTTCTAAGAAGGAAGCAAGTAGTGCAGGTTCGGATAAGAAGAATGTAGTAGTGACAACTTCATTTTTGGCAGATATGGTAGAACAGATAGCAGGTGATTCTGTAAATATAGATATGATAATTCCAGCGGGGGAAGATCCACATTTATATGTAGCTAAACCTGATGATCTAACTAAGATTCAAAAATCTGACTTGCTACTATACCACGGTATACATTTTGAAGGTAAGATGGTTGAAGCCCTAGAGAAGAAGGGTACAGCTGTTACAAAGAACTTCAAGGATGATGAAATTGGTGTTATGGAAGAAGATGGCAAGAAGATAAAGGACCCTCATTTCTGGTTTAATATAGACCTTTACAAGAAGGCAGTAGATGTAGCCAATGAAGAACTAGGTAAGTTGGTTCCAGAAAAGAAGGATGAGTACTCAAAGAAGGCAGAGGCATATAAGGCTGAACTTGACAAGTTAAACGAGGAAAACAAGAAGTTATTGAGCGAGATTCCTAAGGAAAATAGGTATCTAGTAACACCACATGATGCTTTTAACTATTTCTCAAGAGCATATAAAATAGAGGTAGTTGCTCCACAGGGAGTAAGCACTGACTCCGAGCTTGCCAACAAGGATATAGATAAGACTGCCCAATTTATAGTGGACCACAAGATCAAGGCTATATTTGCTGAATCTACCACAAATCCTGAAAGAATGAATAAGCTAAAGGAAATTGTAAAATCAAAAGGATTTGATGTAAAGGTGGTTTCAGGTGAAGACAAGGAGCTATTCTCTGACTCACTAGCACCAAAGGGAAGCAAGGGAGATACATTTATAGATATGTACAGACACAATGTTCAACTAATGAATGAGAACCTAAAGTAATAAACAAAAACTGAAGGTAGTTTAAGCCTACTTATATATACTCAGTTTGGTCATGTACTACTAAGTTAAATTTAAGATAGTTTTAAGCTACTAAAGACTAAAGGCAAAAAAGTTAAATAAGAATTATTAAGGGGGTCTTTTTTGAGCCCCCTATTTTTTATAGGAGGAAGTGCATGATAAAAAATAAAAGATTTAGATTGGAAAATCCTGTCATCAGGGTAGAAGACATGACAATGGCTTATGATGATACACCAGTAATTTGGGATGTTGATGTAGACTTTGTCCAGGGGATTAGGACGGCTATAATAGGTCCAAATGGTGCTGGTAAGTCAACCCTACTTAAAGGCATACTTGGTCTAATGAGTCCACTTACTGGCAAGGTTGAGTTTTGGGGAAAGGAATATTCTCAGGTGAGGCAGAGGGTTGCCTATGTACCACAGACAGAGACAGTCAACTGGAACTTTCCAATATCCGTATTAGATGTAGTCATGATGGGTAAATTTGGTCAGATGGGCCTATTTTCAAGGCAGGGCAAAAAAGAAAGGGAAGAAGCCCTATCAGCCCTAAGACATATGAAGATGGAGGAGTATGCAAACAGGCATATAGCTGACTTGTCAGGTGGACAAAAGCAGAGGGTATTTATAGCTAGAGCCATAAACCAGGATGCGGACATTTATATTATGGACGAGCCCCTTGCTGGTGTAGACAAGAATACAGAGAAAATCATAATGGAGAAGTTTGAAGAATTTAAGGCGGAGGGTAAGACTGTTATAGCGGTCCACCACGATATGAATACTCTGCTAGACTATTTTGATAATGTGGTAGTTGTTGACAAAACTATAAAGGCTCAAGGAAATTGTAGTGAGATATTTAAGGATATCAGTCCTCTTGAGTGGATGGCGAGGAGGAAGTAGATGGAGATACTAAGATCGTATACATTTCAGTTAATTTCTATAGGTACTCTATTCTTGGCAGTAGCTTCTGCTATAGTAGGGTCACTAAACCTATATAAGGGACAATCTCTGATAGGAGATGCTATAGGCCACTCTTCTTTTCCGGGTATAGTGCTCATATTTATGGTATTTCAAACGAGAAATCCAAATATGCTATTTGTAGGAGCAGTTCTTGCTGGAGCCCTTAGTTATTTTTTGATTCAGGTCGCAAAGAGAAATTCAAAGGTTAGCCTAGATGCTTGTTTGGCAATATTTTTGTCCGGATTTTTTGGGCTTGGTATGGTACTCAAGTCGATTATACAGGGAAATCCCAAGTACCAAGCTGCATCACAGTCAGGATTAGGCAACTATATATTTGGTCAAGCGGCATATATGATGGAAAAAGATATAAAATTGATAGTTGTGGTGTCAATAATAGTTGTAGCTACATTTATATTGTTTTACAAGCAGTTGGTTGTATTCACATTTGATACTGAGTTTTCAAAGACTATAGGTCTTAACACAAGATTGATAGAAGGGGTTCTATTATTTATGACAATAGGTCTCGTTGGTATAGGATTAAAGGCTGTCGGTTCAATATTGATAAGTTCTTTTTTGATACTTCCTTGTGTTGCAGCCAACCAGTGGTCTAAAAAGTTTTCGAGGGTTCTTGTAGTTGCTTCTCTTGTGGGAGGCCTATCTGCAATACTTGGTACTTATTTTTCATCTATCTACAGTGGATTGAGTACAGGACCGACTATTATACTATCAATGGGTAGTATAACTATATTTTCTATGCTGTTTGGCCCATATGGAACTATCAGCAAATCAATAAAATTAAGGAGGACAAGATAATGCTAGGATCACAGGCAGTATTACTAATAACATCTATAAGCTGTAGTTTGCTAGGGGTATTTTTGGTCCTAAGAAACCTTTCTATGATAGCTGATGCCATATCCCACTCTGTACTTTTGGGAATAGTACTAGCATTTTTTATCACTAAGGACTTGGAGTCTCCATTTTTGATTATAAGTGCTGGTGTATTTGGAGTAATTACAGTGGCCTTTATAGAGTTGGTCGGAAGGTCCAAGAGGGTTGACAGGAGTGATGCTATAGGTGTTGTATTCCCTATGTTCTTCTCCTTGGCTGTCATACTTATATCTAGGTATGCTAGAAATGCCCATATAGATACAGACGTTGTTTTGATGGGTGAGGTTATATTTGCATCACTAAATTCTGCAAATATAGGGGGCCTATATATTCCGATAAGCTTTTTAAGGATGGGTGTGACCCTTATACTAAATCTAGGATTTATAGTGGCATTTTACAGGTATTTGAAGACAAGTAGTTTTGATGAAGAATATGCAAAATTGATAGGTATGCCTATAGGCTTGATTTTCTATAGTTTTATGACACTTACATCCATAACTGCTGTTGCGGCCTTCGATGCTGTAGGTTCAATATTGGTCCTATCCTTTTTTATAGCACCTGCTGCCACAGCCTACCTGATATCCAAGGACCTAAAGAAGATGCTGGTACTTTCTTGTGTATTTGCAAGTATCACATGCCTAATAGGTAGTTATATATCCATTCAGATAAATGCATCAATGACTGGTATGTGTGCAGTTGTTGGTATGGTTTTATTTATGCTAGTCCTTTTGGTAAATAAGAACGGTATTGTATCAAGGGTCATAAATAGAAATAACCTCAAGGTCAAGGTAAGAAAGGATATGTTTATCGTTCATGTCGGAAACCATATTATAGATGGAAGTAGTAATGAAGAAAATAGGGTAGATACTATCAAGGAACACCTGGTTTGGTCTGATGAGGAATTGGACATTGTTACTGACAAGCTTAGAAAAGATGGTCTAGTCGAGGCTGTAGATGGCATCTATGACTTGACTACGATAGGGCACGAGAGATATGAATATCTTGTAGAGCTATATGGACTGGATAGCTAGGTTTATCCAAGACTAGTGCTAGTATATTGATAGCTATGTTGACCTAAGATTAGTAGGGGTATATTCATATCTATCTTTATCCAAGATTAACACCTGTACATTTTTTTAATATATATTTGAAACTGTGATTTATATCACAGTTTTTTTATTGACAAAATGATAACATTATATTATCAATTAGGATATCAATTGCAAAAATATGAGGCATATTTAAATACTGTTATTCAAAGGGGGTAATCGCATGAAGCTAGAGTTGAGTCATGAGTCGTTTGACCAGGGACTAGAGATATTGAGCAAGAAGTACAGGATATTTGCTCCAAAGAGATTTGCTAAGAGGGGGACTTTTTCAGACACTGACCTAATAAAGTATTCAATTGTAAATAAGTTCGAAGATATGGTTTGGGATGAAAAGTCAAATTTTTCGCCGAAGGAGACTATACTACCTATAAATGAGATATTATTTTACTTTACAGAAGGTGAGTTCAAGGAGTCTACTATAGATGATAGACAGAGCCTTGTATTTTTGAGGGCCTGTGACCTAAATGCAGTCAAGAGGGTAGACCAGATATACCTAGAAAATGGTGAAGAACCAGACTACTACTATAAGAGACATAGGGACAAGGTCAAATTTGTATTGGTTGGATGTCAGGAGTCGTTTAGAAATTGTTTCTGTGTAAGCATGGATTCAAACAAGGCAGATAAGTATGATATGGGAATGAATATAAGGGATGGAAAGATATTCTTAGATATAAGGGACGAAGACCTAAATGTATTTGATGGATGTCAGACTGACTTTGAAGTGGATTATGTTAGGGAGAATAAGTTCTCTATTGATGTGCCTGAAAATGTAGACTTTACATACCTACAGGGTCATGAGATGTGGGATGAATACGATGCAAGATGTATAGCCTGTGGTAGGTGCAATTTTACCTGTCCAACTTGTACTTGTTTTTCTATGCAGGATATCTTCTACAAGGAAAACCCAAATGCAGGAGAGAGAAGAAGGGTCTGGTCATCATGTCAGGTTGATGGCTATACTAGCATAGCTGGTGGTCATGCATTTAGAAACAAGCACGGTCAGAGGATGAGATTTAAGACTATGCATAAGATACACGATTTCAAGGAGAGATTTGGATATAATATGTGCGTTGGGTGTGGTAGATGTGATGATGCCTGTCCACAGTATATATCATTCTCAGAAGCAATAGAAAAAGTAAACAAGGCTATGAAAGAAAAAGACTTATAGGATTAGGAGGATATTATGTGCAATTGTAGCAACCCATATATACCAGTAGCGTGTGAAATACTAGAAATAACTAAACATACAGACAAGGAATGGACTTTTAGGACTAAGACCGATACGTCAAAGGTAAAGCCAGGTCAGTTCTATGAGATATCTCTACCAAAATACGGTGAGTCACCTATATCAGTATCAGGAATAGGTGAGAACTATGTAGACTTTACTATTAGAAATGTGGGTAAGGTAACAGGTGTCCTATTTGGCTATGAGCCAGGCGACAAGTTGCTTTTAAGAGGACCATATGGAAATGGATTTGATATAAATGAATACAAGGGAAGAGACCTAGTTATAGTTGCAGGTGGTTCAGCCCTAGCTCCAGTAAGGGGTATAGTAGAGTATGTATACGGTCATAAGGAAGAATTTAAGTCATTCAAGCTGATAGTAGGATTTAAGTCGCCAGCAGATGTATTATTTGCCAAAGACCTTGAAAGATGGGCAGAGAAATTAGACATCCTAGTGACAGTTGATGGGGCAGATGAGGGATATACAGGAAATGTAGGTCTTGTAACTAAGTATATACCAGAATTAAATATAGATGTAAAGCAGGCTTCAGTAGTGGTTGTAGGCCCACCAATGATGATGAAGTTCTCTGTTGGAGAATTCCTAAAGTTAAATATGGACGAAAAAAATATTTGGGTTTCATATGAAAGAAGAATGCACTGCGGTATAGGTAAGTGCGGTCACTGTAAGATGGATTCAACATATGTCTGTCTTGATGGACCGGTATTTAGCTATGATTTTGCAAAGACATTAGTGGACTAGGAGGAAGAGCTATGATTAGAGATTTAAATACAAAAAAAGTAATGAAAAATGCTTTTAGAATCACAAAACATAAGTATATGACATCTCTTAGAGTGAGGGTTCCAGGTGGACTAATTGACCCAGAGAGTTTGATCACAGTATCTCAGATATCTTCAAAGTATGGTGATGGTCAGATACATGTAACTACAAGACAGGGATTTGAAATTCTTGGAATAAAGATGGAGGATATGCCTCAGGTTAATGAGATGATCCAGCCAGTTATAGAAAAGCTAGATATCAACCAGAGCCAGAGAAACAAGGGTTATGATGCAGCAGGTACTAGAAATATATCTGCCTGCGTGGGTAACAAGGTCTGTCCAAAGGCCCAGTACAATACTACTCAGTTTGCCAAGAGGATAGAAAAGTCTATATTCCCACACGACCTACATTTTAAGGTAGCCCTTACAGGTTGTCCAAACGACTGTATAAAGGCTAGGATGCACGACTTTGGTATAATTGGTACTTGCCTGCCAGAGTATGACATGAACAGGTGTGTAACTTGTATGGCCTGTGTCAACAAGTGTAAAAACTATTCAGTAGGTGCCCTAAAGTGTGAAAACAACAAGATCGTTAGGGACGAGGAAAAATGTATCGGTTGTGGTGAATGTGTCCTAAATTGTCCGATGGGTGCTTGGACAAGAAGTCCTAAGAAGTACTACAAGTTGATGATCATGGGAAGGACAGGTAAGAAAAATCCAAGATTGGCTGAAGACTGGCTAAGGTGGGTTGATGAAGACTCCATAGTGAAAATCATAGAAAATACTTATGACTATGTAAAAGAATATATAGATCCAAAGGCTCCAGGTGGTAAAGAGCATATAGGATATATAGTTGATAGGACAGGATTTCAAGAATTTAGAAAGTGGGCACTTAAAGATGTATACCTACCAGATGAGTGTATAGAAAGTAAGAATATATACTGGACAGGACCCGTATACAACAGATAGAGTAGTAATACCTATTTAAATATGTTATACTATATAAGTTTATAGGTGGAGGTATTAGTGTACCGAATTCTATATTCTACAAGTAGCTATATTTTATAATCAGATATGTTTTAAAATCAAGAGATCAATGTACTAAAAAGGAAGGCTGGGAAAAAAGACCTGGCCTTCCTTTTTTGAGTATGACGGGCATGCCGTCAGTCTGTGGTGAAAGTCCACGTAGGGCGTAGTTGCCGACGAACCTCATAGCAACTTGCAAGGTTATCACCGTGAGGTGATGGCGAGAAGAAGCAATAGCAAAATCGTAGCCTGACGTACAGAAACCTAATACCAAGGCTTGTATAATGGATAAGTGGGCTCAAAGTCACGAAGTCCAAAAGGCAAACGTAACTTATGTAAGTAAATTAGGCAAAAAACTTTCTCGTAAGTGTAACATATGTATTGACAACTAAGAAATTTCTCCCCTTTCATATTCACTTAAGTGTTTAAAGTTTCTCTTTTTTGTGTTAAAATTAAGTTGATTCATTGTGATCCTCCTGTAGAATTTGTTAAGCAACTTATATTTTAACACAGGATTCGCCTCTAAAAATTGATATGCAAAAAATTTCTTGCGATTTACAGGAGTACGATACTGCAAGTCAAGAATATATCATATCGTTTATTAAAGAAATAGAAAATAAATATTTTAAGGAAGATAAACCAAGTATTTATAAAAATAATATAAAATATGTTGATTTTATGCTAACAAACAAATGTAATCTTAACTGCATACATTGCTCAAGTAGATGCGATAACAATAATAAACAAAAATTGTCTAGTAGTAAAATTTATGAAGTTCTAGATAAATTATCAGATTCAAATTTAGAACAACTTGTGTTGACTGGAGGCGAACCTCTTATGGTTGATGAAATAGAAAAAATCTTAGAATATGCTAGAAATAAGTTAGTAGGAACTAGAATAATTTTATCAACAAATGGCACTTTAATTGATAAATATGTGGATTCTATTATCAGGAATATAGATATAGTAAATATAAGTATCGATGGATACAGTGAAGAAATGACAAAAAAAATTAGAGGAAAGGGCGTTTTTGAAAAAATATTAAATGGAATTAAGTTACTTCAAGATAGAGGTTTTACTAATATTAAGACTTCTATGGTATTGTTGGAAAATAATAAAAAAGAAATGGAAAAATTTATTAAGTTCAATAAAGATTTAAAAACTGAGTATATTTTCAGAATGTTATGTAATGTTGGAAGAGCTAAAGATAACAAAGAATATTTTAGGAAAAAAGATTTTTCGGGTTATCCAGTTGCTAACTACTTATTAACATCAGGAATAAGTGATAAGAAACAATTGAATATCAGAGCATGTAATGCATATAATAATAAGATCTATATTAATCATGATGGTAAAATTTATCCGTGTCCTTCGTTAAAAATTGAAGATTTTCAAATAGGTGATATAGTAGATGTTAATTTTACATTTAAGAATCTCCTAGATAAAATGAACAATATGAAAAATAGTTTTTTTAATATTGATAGTTTTTTTTCAAATAGCAAGTGTAAAATATGTAGTAACAAAATATTTTGTTGGACTTGCCCAGCGGACTTTATAATAGCTAGAAAAAATCATGATATTAACGAATTGTGTAATGTTATGAAAGAAAGAATTGAAAAACTTTTTATATAGGAGGAAGTAGTCGTGAGAAAACTAATTTTTAATTCTATTTTAAAAAATTATAAAGATAGTTTGCCAACTATAGTAATTATATCTTTTATGATATGTGTTGTTTTTTCTAGTTTGACTGCTCAATATAGTCAATCTTCTTATGTTAAAAAAATTATAGAAAATAACACAACCAAAGCGCAAGCCGAGTTTTTTGATGTAAATAAATCACAATTAAAATTAATAAAAGATGAAAAAAGTATAAAATCAATGAGTATAACTAAAAGCTATGGTAATGCCTATATAAAAAATAGAATTTCAGAAAATATACTAGAATTTAACGAGGAATACTTTGAAAATTTTAATCTTAGACTAGAAGATGGTAGAATGCCTATTAATCAAAATGAGATTATATTAGAAAAAAGTATACTACAAAAATATAATATTAAACTAAATGAAGTAATAAACATTAGAGGAAACAAAATAATTGAATCTAAAGAAGGAAAAAAAGAATATGTAAATTATAGTATAAAATCTAAAGTAGTAGGTGATTATGTTTATCCGAGCATAATAGAAAATTTATACAAATATCAAGATATATTTATAAGTAGTAATAATGAGTTTAATAAAATAATAAATAATGAAAATTTGAGTTATAACGGTACAATAATATATAAACCAGGAGTTAATCCAATTAGTAAATCTGCGGAGTTAAGTTATAATATAAATTCAAGTAGTGATCATATTGTGCCAAATAGTATGTATAATGATTTAAATGAGCAAATAGCAACATCTTCGACTTTTACTAATACAGATAAAGTTACAATATTAATTGCAGGAATCATTATATTGAATATCTCTATTTTAAACTCAATAGAGGCATCTAGAAGACAAGGTTTAATTCGATTACTAGGGTGCTCAAAGAAAAAAACAATATTAATAGAAATATTAAAAAGCCTTATAGTATATTTAGTATCATGTTTTCTAGCTTATATAGTGAGTATATTTATGAGCAAAATTTTAATTAACGAATTTGACTTTACTGGCTCTTTGATAAATCCAAGAAAAGCAAATTTATTATTAGATATAAAGTTATTTATTAAAGTTATATATCCACTTTTTATAATATATTTAGCTACAACAATATATTCGTGTAAAGGAATATTTTCTAAAACTCCAATAGAACAATACAATATAAGTAAAGATTATTCTAGTAGATTTATTAAAGAATTTAATATTAAAAAGCTAGAGAATAAAATTTTAATAAATAATATATTAAGTGAAAAGTTATTTGTCATATCGAATACAATAATATTAGCTTTTTCAGGACATATGTATCTAGTTAATTATTATAATAATAATGTTCCTGCGGGAGTTACTAATAATGAATTGGCTTTTTATGAAAAAGTAGATTTAAATATATATAGAGATCTTAATGTAAAAAAAGATATAGTAGCTCTTGAAGAATGTAAAATAAACAATCTATCTTCCTTAAATGGAATAAAAGAAATTTATAAGGTTCAACATGAAGATGGATATGAATATCTAAATACTAGTCAATTAACTACGAAATATACAACAACAGATGATAAAGGATAATGAAACAAAAGGACTACGTTTTAATGTATTATCTTTTGATAATAATGCGATGGGAAAATTTTTGGTTGATAATAAATTTATAAAGGATAATATAAAAATAAAATCTGGAAACGATATACCGAATGTACTAATTTATAATCAATTCTATTCTATAATAGACCATAAAAATCAAGACGTTATAAAAGGTTTAAAACAAGGTGATATTATAGAGGTATCTCTGCCATATTATGAGAAAAATGGTGATATGAAGTTTAAAGATCATAAAGTAAAAATAGCCGGATTCTTAAGTAAACAGTGGTATATATACTCGAATACGGAACAAACAATACCAGATATAATATTTTCAGATACAGATTTTGACAAACTAGTGGGAAGAAATACGACTGATAATATATATATTTCTTTAAGTAATAAAAAAAGTGTAGATACTGTAAAGAGTGAAATAGAGAAAAAAATTGGTAATAGAAATCCTTATATGGGAATAAAAACACAAAGTGAGGCGTTCAATGAAGCCAATAAGCTAGTGGATAGCTTTAAAGTAAGAAAAATTACAATATCATATTTCCTATTATTAATGTCTAGTGTAAATATTATTATAGGTTTGATTGTAAGTTTTATAAGAAATTATAATGTTTATAGCATATTTAATGCATTAGGAGGAAAAAGAAAGAAGATAAAGAAAATATATATATGTGAAATATTAGTATTAACAATTCCAGGAGTATTAGTCGGTATTTTGTATAGTACATTTGATGCATTTAGGTTTTATAAATTTTGGAAAGATAGAGCAATACTAAAGGGGTTAAATACTAGTATGTCATTTATGGTACCTTCCAAAAATATAATTTTATATGTTATGCTAGTTATTTTTTCGGGGATTATTGCATATTCATTTATAAATAAGATAATAAATTCTATTAAAGTAAAGTAAATACGATATTAAATATTGTGCACAGATAATTTAATATATTAAACTAAAAATAGGAGGAAATTATGTCAAATATCGTAAAAATAAAAAAAATAGACTCACCCTGTTAGAAATTGGGGTTCTATATTCGGAGAGCTATCAATCATGTTCGAAGAACGCATAAGTTACTAGATTTAAAACTGACTTTATAGCAGTTTTTATTGACATGCAAAAAATTAAGTAATATTATAAATTAAAGGGAAGTTGGATTTTCACCAGCCTTCCCAATAATCAAATATTTATTTTTTAACTGCCTAATCGGCAGATTAGCCATAGAAGGCTAATTTACAGAAAAAATCACATACACTCAAGTCCTACCTACTCGATTGTATGAATTTTTTAGGAACTTGTCCTATATTTATTTAATTTTATTTGCAACCCATCCAACTAACAAACTGCCACCAATAATATTACCTATAGTTATAAAGAATAGGGCATATGCAGCCTGTCCAATACTTATGCTTGTTATTGACTTAGACATTATTGCTATAGCGAACACAGTCATATCTGCTATACTATGTTCGAAACCACTAGTCATAAAGGCATAAATACACATTATGATTATTATAAGTTTTGCAGCATCATTTTTTGTCCTATTACATGTTAAAATAGCAAGACACACTAGGAAGTTACAGAAGATTCCTCTTGTAACAAGTTCCAGTGGACTAAGACTCACCTTTGCAAGTGCAGCTGCTGAGTAGAAATCCTGAATAGGTCCCTTGATTAGGCCAGTTCCTATAAATACTCCCGAAAGAATTATAGATCCTATTAAATTTCCAACCCAAGACCTAAGCCAAACTGAAGACAATTGGCTTGTAGTGACGCTTCTATTTAATCTGCCTATAGTCATTATCATATTATTGCCTGTAAATAACTCCGTACCTAAAAATATAACCAGTGACAAGGCTACGGAAAATGAAAGTGCGGGAAGTAGCTTTGCACCTGGACTATGTGCAGATGTTAAAATAGCACCCACTGTAAATGATACTAGGACACCCAGTCCTATTAACGCACCAGCAAAAATAGATGATACCCAATATTTTGAAGGATTTTTCCTTATTATTTTAACTTTTTGGCTTGCTGCCTGTGATAGTATTTCTATTGTCTCGTTCATTATTAGATCCTTTCTTTACATACAAACTATCTTTTAATTTTTGAGAAAAAAGGTAGAATACAAGGCTAAATAGGATCAGTATAACCAATATAAAAACTGCAGAGTGAAAAAAGAATTCTTCTGGCAAGATGCTTATTATTGGGTCATATGTGCTATCAAATAACCAATAGTCATTTCTAAAGAATATCTTGTGAAAAACCTCAAAACTCTTATAAAAGTTAAGGGCAAAAGGTATACTCAGCAAGACGGGGACAAGAAATATATTTACTGAAACTAGCTTGAAATATTCGTATTTTTCCTTCTTTATCGTGTAAATTATACCATAAATTGATGTAAATAAAAAGAGAAAGTTAATTTTTATAAGATTTTGCAGCAGTTTTTTTACATCCTTGAAATGAGTGATACCATTGTTGGATGATGGTAGGTCAGGCAGGTTAAAATTAGTGTTTATAGGGCTTAAACAGTAGTCTACAACGTAGTTATAATTCCTTGCTATGAGTTCTTTTGAATAGCCTGTCACCCTGACCAGGTCAAGATGGTCTATATCAAAATAGTAAAGGGGCTTGAAAGAAAAGACGAACAATATACTTGTAAGTATTATAAATATAGGAATTGAGTGTACTGTTAGCACACTCAATTTATCTAGGAATGTTTTTTTATTTTTTTTATCGTTTATAATTTTATTCATAGTTACCTCATTCTTTAAATAATATAATTACAGATTATTATAGCTTGTCTAGTGTAAAAAGACTATTACAGTTTGTCCAGTACAAAAATATTATTATTTTTTTCTAGCATTTTATTTGTCTCCATATCTTTATCTTCAGTCCATATTATAGACTAAATGCCTTATAAATGCTATACTTTATTAGGTGATATATGATTATTTTTTTGTATTTTATAGAAAAATAAGATGAAATTAATTATTTGTCTACTTAGTATTGGAGGACATGAATTGAAGTTAATAGTAGGAACGAGAGGGAGTAAACTAGCGGTCACTCAAACGAAGATAGTGGTTGACGCTATAAAGAGTAATTTTGAGAATATTGACGTAGATATAAAGATAATATCTACTAAGGGGGACCGTATTTTAGATAAGAGCCTAGACAAGATAGGAGACAAGGGAATATTTACCCAAGAAATAGAGAGACAATTGATAGAGGGTGAGATAGATTTTGCTATACATAGCTTAAAGGATATGCCAAGCGAGCTAGGAGAGGGATTGGTACTTACAAAGACCATTCAAAGAGAAGATCCTAGAGACCTCTTGATACTTAACAGCAAGTTTAAGAAGATTGACGACCCAATAAAGTGGCTTAAAGAAAATGATGGCATGAGAATAGGTACGGGCAGTAAGAGAAGAAGTGCCCAGCTACTAAATATTAACCCCAATTTAAAGATAGACCTTATAAGGGGGAATATAGATACTAGACTAGAAAAGATGGAAAAAGAGTCTTATGATGCAATAGTACTTGCTGCAGCAGGTGTAAATAGGCTCAAGATGGACTGGATAAATTCATATGTCTTAGATGAGGGTAGCATGATACCAGCAGTAGGTCAGGGAGCCTTGGCAATTGAGATAAAAGAAGGAAATCAAGAGCTTGTGAATATATTTGAAGCTATATCTGATGATATTGCAAATGTATGTGTAGAGGCAGAAAGAACGTATTTGGCAACTATAAATGGAGGCTGTCATATGCCGGTTGGTGCCTTGGCTCAAGTAAATGAGGGCAAACTCTGTTTAAAGGGTATTTATGGTAGTGAGGATTGTAAACTTATAATAAGCTCAAGCCTAGAGGGACCTCTAGAGGATGCTCAAAGGATTGGGAGAGAACTAGCTGACAAGATATTAAGAGAATTTGAGGAAAAGAAGAGGTAATAAATGGCTAAGGTATATATAGTCGGGGCAGGACCTGGAGATAAGGGACTGATAAGTGTTAAGGGCATGGATGCTATTAAGAAGGCAGATGCAATAGTATATGATAGGTTGGTTGATGAAAATATCCTCCTTTATGCTAAAGATGGATGTCAGATGATATATGTCGGCAAGCAACCGCACAAGCATACTATGAAACAAGAAGAGATAAACCAAGTCCTTGTAGAGCTTGGTCAAAAAAATATGGATGTAGTCAGGTTAAAGGGTGGAGATCCCTATGTATTTGGAAGAGGGTCAGAGGAGATAGAGGCCCTAGTTGATGCTGGAGTGGACTTTGAACTTGTTCCAGGCGTTACCTCCGCCATAGGTGGACTTGCATACGCTGGTATACCTGTTACAAGTAGAAATATGTCATCGGCCTTTCACGTTATAACTGGAAATGGTAAAAACTCTACAGATGTAGATGTTGACTGGGAACTACTTGCAAGAGCTAAAGGTACACTTGTTTTCTTGATGGGTGTTGCTAATATAGTTACTATTGTCGACGGGCTAGTGTCTAATGGCAGGGATTCAAATACACCAGCAGCCTTTGTATCGTGGGCTACATGGTACGATCAAAAGACCTACGTTACTGATTTAGCTAGGGCTGCAGAAACAGTAGAAAAGGAAGGGATAAGACCTCCAGCCTTGTTCGTTGTTGGTGATGTTGTAAATTTAAGGGAAAAACTCTCATATATAGAGGATAGACCCCTACATTCAAAGACAATAGCCTTGACTAGGGATACAAGGCAAGCCCTAAAGTGGTTACCAAAGATAGAAGAAAGAGGGGCAAGAACCCTAATTATACCAAGTATAAAGATTGAGCCTAGTCACGTGGACCTATATCCTGACGCCGAAAAACCTATATTTGATGGATATGATTGCCTAGCATTTACAAGTCCAAATGGCGTTAAGTATTTTATGCAGGCAATGAAGGACTCATACTTGGATATCAGGAGCCTAGCAAGTATTAAGATAGCCTGTCTGGGACATGGTACCCTAGATGAACTCATGTCTTATGGTGTCCAGCCCGATATTTTGACATTTGAGTCGAATGGTGGATCTCTTTCAGAAGCCATAGCTGGTTACTACGAACATATGTTATTGACAGGCGAAACTAGGAGAACTGCCAAGAAGATAAAAAAAGTTATTTTGGCAGGGTCTAACTTGTCGGGTGAAAGTCTTAAGGAAGGCCTAAAAAAACATCGTATAAAACTAGATGTTCTGGAGGTGTATACAAACAAACCCAACATAGACCATTACCAGATGATTGAAGACAAGATAGCCAGCACAAGGATAGATTATATGGTCTTTGCTAGTCCTTCTAGCTTTTATTCTATAAGTGATTTAGTAAAAGAAGATAAGGACGATAGCCTGGGTCAAAGACTGTCAGATATAAAGTCAGTAGCTATTGGTAAAACTACAGCAAGAGCTATGCTTGATATGGGATATGAGCCGACTATAGTATCAGACGAACCAAGCATAGATAGGATTCTTGACCTTATAGAAGAAGATATAAACAAGGAGGATAAGTAGTGTTTTACCCATTGATGATTGACATTGAAGATATGAATATAATAATTGTAGGAGGAGGTAAGATAGCCTATAGAAAGGCATCCTATCTCAGAAACTACAATAAAAAGGCTAGGGTCATAGCCAAAAAATTCCACGACAATTTTTACCAAGATAGCTATGAATATGACCTGTCTTCTAAGGAGTTTGAATTTAAGGATCTAGATGGTGTTGATATGGTATATGCAGCAACTGACGACAAGGACTTAAATAGCCAGATAACAGAATACTGTAGGGAGAAGAAGATTTTGGTTAATAATTTAGATACTTCTCGTAGGTCCAGTTTTATTAATACGGGGAACTTTGTAAAAGAAGTAGATGGTATGGATGTAATTGTGTCAGTATCTACTTTTGGCAAGGACTGCAGTCTGACCAAGAAGGTTAGAAATAAGATCCAAGACCTATTATAAGACTAGTTCAATAACAAAAGTGAGGTCATGATTAATTAAAAGACTAGCGATAATAGAAAGGCTATTATAAAGATAAATTCGAAGTAATATATTAGTGATTAATGCCACTACTAATTTGAAAGAGAGGCGATAAGATAGATGAATTTAGATGGATTGAATCCTGCTCAGAGGCAGGCTGTCGAGAGGACAGAGGGTCCAGTGCTTATACTTGCAGGTGCAGGATCAGGTAAGACCAAGGTACTGACAACAAGGATATCTTACCTAGTTGAAGATAAAAATATAAATCCTAGCAATATACTTGCCATAACATTTACCAACAAGGCTGCCAATGAGATGAGGGAGAGAGTCGAGTCCATAATTGGGGAAGAATCTAGGGATATGTGGATATCTACCTTCCACTCATGCTGCGTAAGGATATTGAGAAAAGATATAAATAAGATAGGCTACAACAGGTCATTTGTAATATATGACTCAACAGACCAGTTGACCCTGATAAAGGAGTGCATAAAGGCACTTGACTTAAACGACAAGAAGTTTGAACCTAGAGCCTTGATAGCTGAAATATCATCTGCCAAGGACAAGCTTATGGATCCAAAAGAGTATGCAAGGTATGTGAGTGGGGACTTTTGGTTGGATACTGTGGCCCAAGTCTTTGCCCTATACCAGGAGAGACTGATGAGAAATGGAGCCTTAGACTTTGATGACTTGATATTTAAGACTGTGGAGTTACTAAAATCCAATGAAGATGTGCTAAACTTCTACAGGGCAAGATTCAGATATATAATGGTCGATGAGTACCAGGATACATCAAAGGCCCAGTACGAGCTAGTCAAGTTGCTCGCTATGGGACACCAGAATATATGTGTAGTTGGTGATGATGACCAGTCTATATATGGTTGGAGAGGGGCCGATATCAGGAATATTCTAGAGTTTGAAAAAGATTATAACAAGGTATTTGTAGTCAAGCTAGAGCAGAACTATAGGTCTACCCAGGTAATCTTGGACACAGCCAACCACCTCATAGCCAACAATATTGAAAGAAAGAAAAAAAGATTGTGGTCAGATAAAAAAGATGGTGAGTTAGTCAAGGTTAAATGCCTAAGAAATGAGGTCGAAGAGGCTAACTATGTGGTAAACGAGATATATGAAAATGCCTCAAGAACAAACAGGCCTTATAGTGACTATGCAGTCTTATACAGGGCCAATGCCCAGGCAAGAGCTATAGAAGATGCCCTTAATAGGTTCCAGATACCATACAATATCTATGGAGGAACCAAGTTCTACGAGAGAAAAGAAATCAAGGACCTACTAGCCTACATAAGGGTAATAGTAAACCCTCAGGATGATATATCTGTAAAGAGGATTATAAATATACCTAGAAGAGGGATCGGACTTAAGACTATAGAAAAACTAGAAGACAGGGCCAGTATGATGAAGGAGAGCCTGTATTCAGTGCTGCTTGATGTAGACAATAACTCAGATATTTCTACCAAGGCCAAAAAAGGTATCAATGAGTTCGTAGACCTCATAGGTATATTTAGGTCTCTTGCTGAGTCATATAGTCCTAGCAAGATGGTAGAGAAGATTCTTGAGATGACTGGCTACACACTTGAGCTAGAAGAAATAGTCAAAAAGAATGAAAAAATGGAAAACGGCAAGGCCCAAGAAGCCCAGGACAGGATAGACAACTTGATGGAGTTTATATCTATTGCCATAGAATATGAACAATCAGATGTATTTATGGAGGAGGCTAAAAACCTACAGAACTTCCTTGCCAATATATCACTTGCATCGGATACAGAAGGTGAAGAGGAGGAGTTTGTAGAGAAGGTGTCACTTATGACTCTACACTCTTCTAAGGGGCTGGAGTTCCCGGTTGTTTTTATGATAGGTATGGAAGAGAAGATATTCCCTATAGCGAGGGCCATATCCACTATGGAAGAGTCGAGCATAGAAGAAGAACGTAGATTGTGTTATGTAGGTATCACAAGGGCTATGAGAGAATTATATATGACCCAAGCGGCAAGTAGGACCCTATATGGTAAGACCAATGTAAACCTAAAGTCGAGGTTTTTAAAGGAGTTGCCAGAAGAAACGGTCAAAGAGCTAGACCCACCAAAGGCATCACCATCATATGCAGGTGCAGACTATAGCCTACTGCAGAATTATGCAGACAAGTACAAAAAGACTATGAACATAGATAGGGCCAAGCAGATTGGGGCTAGAATAAAGTCTAGTAAGATTCAAGAACCTCTAGACAGGGTGAGGGATATAACTAAGGACGAGCCTGAGATAAAGAAGGGCGAAGGGTCAGGATATGATTCTTATGATTCAGAGTCAATACCAAAGGTCAAAAAGGGGTCGGTTATCAACCATCCTAGATTTGGAGAAGGTGCTGTTATATCTAAGGCAGGAGCAGAGGTTGTAGTAGCATTTAATAAGAAGGGTATCAAAAAGCTAAACCTAGAATATACAAATGTTGAAGTTATAAAATATTAAAAAATGTTGATATGCAAGTGGGGGCAGGATCCTCACTTGTATTTGTAAGGAGGACATATGATAAAAGAGAACAGCATAGGCCTAGCCCAGGACCTAGTAGACTTTATTAATGCTAGTCCAAGCATGTATAGTGCAGTAGCAGATATGGAAAGAATTCTCAAGGACAATGATTTTAAAGAATTGGACCTGAAAAAAAGACTGGATATAGGAGACAAGGGCAAGTACTATATTAAAATTGGTTCGTCATCAATAGTAGCATTTAATATTAAATCAAAGGACATAGAAGATAAGGGATTTAGGATAGTCGGTAGTCATTCAGACTCACCTTGTTTTAGAATCAAGGCAAACCCTGAAATGAAGCAGGGTAATGTCCTAAAGTTAAATACAGAACCCTATGGTGGCATGATTGTATCTACTTGGTTTGATAGGCCCCTTTCAATTGCTGGTAGGGTATTTGTCAAAAATAATGAAGATATATTCAGACCAAGTGAGCATATAATAAATTTTGATCAGCCTCTAGTAATAATCCCAAACCTAGCAATCCATATGAACAGGACTATCAATGAAGGTTATGCCTACAACAAGCAGGTTGACCTTATACCAATGGTTCTAGATGACTTTGCTGGAGGAGGAGAACTTAAAAAAGACTTCGATAAGGATTATTTACTCAACTTAATAAAGGACCACTTGGAAAACACTTGTGGCCTAGATTATATAGCAAAAGAAGATATACTAGACTATGACCTCTACCTATATGAGTACGAAAAAGGGAGTCTAGTCGGCAAAAACAAGGACTATATATCTTGTGGTAGGTTGGACAATCTAGCTAGTGCCCATGCAAGTATTATGGCATTGATAGACCAAGAAGATGGAGGCTATGATGGCATTACTATGGCCTGTGTATTCAACAATGAAGAAGTTGGGTCCATGTCAAAAGAGGGAGCAGATTCTTCTAGCCTAGTAAATATACTGGAGAGGATATCTATAGCTATGGGTAAGACAAAAGAAGAATTTCTTATGGCTCTAGAAAACTCATTTATGGTATCTGCAGACCTTGCCCATGCAGTTCATCCCAACAAGCCAGAACAAGCAGATCCTACAAATGGACCGGTGTTCGGCGGTGGAGTTGCTATAAAGATCCATGCAGGAAAGGCCTATGCATCAGATGCACACTCAGTATCCGTATTTAGGACTATATGTGATAGCCAAAACATAAAGAACCAGTACTTTATGAACAGGTCAGACAAGAGAAGTGGGTCCACAATAGGGTCTATTATGTCGAGCCATATGTCCATGCCGATTGTCGATGTTGGTATTCCTATATTGGCCATGCATTCAATAAGAGAGCTTGCAAATACAGAGGACTATATGGACTACTATAGGGCTATTTATTATTTTTATAGTATTTAGTGTTTCATCATCAAGAAAAAATCCTGTACTTGCAGATTTATATGCAAGAATGGATTTTATGGAATGAAGTAAAAAACACCCATTAGCTTATACAAAAAGAGGAGCGTGGTTATATTCTTTGAGTCAGGCACGACAAAGAATATAACCACGCTCCCCTAAAAAATTCAAACTAATTAATACTTAACAGGTTCAGGATATTCAACACCAAAAGTATCAACAGTTACCTTTTTCATTCTCTGTTCTTCCTTTGGCTTGTCACCAAAACCAGTCTTTGTATCTGCTATAGCATCTACAACATCCATTCCTTCGATTACCCTACCAAAACTAGCATATTGTCCATCTAGGTGTGGAGAGTTTTTGTGCATTACGAAGAACTGTGAACCAGCTGAGTTAGGGTTCATTGTTCTGGCCATTGATAGGACACCTCTTTCGTGTCTTAGGGCATTTGCAAATCCATTGCCTGTAAATTCACCAGCGATTGCATAGCCTGGACCACCCATACCAGTCCCATCTGGGCACCCACCCTGGATCATAAATCCACTGATAACCCTATGGAATATAATTCCATCATAGTATCCCTTATTGATAAGAGATATAAAGTTGTTTACAGTGTTTGGTGCTATATTTGGATAAAGTTCAGCCTTTATTATGCCGCCGTTTTCCATTTCTATTGTTACTATTGGATAGTTCTGTTCCATTATTTTCCTCCTAATTTGGTGCTAGACTAGCACTTTTCTACTTCTGGTGTTAGGTTTGGCACTAGCTGCTTCTTTCTAGATACTAGACCCTCAACAAATACACCCTGACTTGCTTCTACATTGAAGGCATTACTGATTACTTCGTCTGGAGACTTGTAGATTAGGTATGAACCTTCCTTGATGATATCAGTTACTGCAAGTAGTAGCATATCATAGTCTGTTGAGTTGATGTAGTTTAAGAAGTCGTCCTTTTTTTCCATTACTGAATCTATGTCTAGAGTCATTACCTGGCCTATACCGATCTTCTTAGAGCCCATTTCAAAAGGTTTAAAGTCCATATTTACTATTTCTTCAACTGTATATCCGTCTAGAGATGTACCAGCCTTGAACATTTCCATACCGTATTCTTCACAGTCAACACCAGCTATTTCAGCAAGGGCCTTACCAGCGTCGATATCAGCCTGAGTAGTTGTAGGTGATCTGAAGATTAGGGTATCAGATAGGATGGCAGATAGCATTAGACCAGCCATAGCCTTTGTTATTTCTACATTGTTCTGCTTGTACATACCGAATAGGATTGTGTTTGTACATCCTACTGTCTTAAGTGTCATGTCTAGAGGAGCAGATGTAGTCATTCCTCCTAACTTGTGGTGGTCTACAATTTCAACTATTGTAGCATCTTCAAGCCCATCTACGCTCTGTCCAAATTCATTGTGGTCTACTAGACAACATTTGTCATCACTTCCAACAGATGAAATTAACTCCGGAGCTTCAACACCGAATCTATCTAATACAAATAGGGCTTCCTTTCTCAATTCTCCTAGACAACATGCCTTTGCATCTATACCTAGTTCCTTCTTTAAGTTTGTCATTACAAGAGATGAACAGATTGAATCTGTATCAGGGTTCTTGTGACCGAATACTAATAAACTCATTACTTATTCCCCTTTCAATTTATATATAATTTACAAATAGACATTGCCATACAAGCTAATTATACCAAAAAATAGACTGAATTAATAGACTTATTCTATTTATAGATGGTGTAAAGACTTTCGTTTATGGTGATATTTGCCTAGATATATGATAAAATATATCTAATAAGTTAGGTGGGAGAAATATATGAAAGATAATACAAGTGTAAAAATAAATTACCAGCTAGAGCTAGAAAAAATAATCAAGGAAATTGAGAAAAATGGAGATACTCCTAGTCTACTTCTACATTCATGTTGTGGACCTTGCAGCAGTTATGTTTTAGAGTATCTTTCACAGTATTTTTTGATTACAATATTTTACTACAACCCCAATATATATCCATCAGAGGAATATTGGTACAGGGTAGATGAACAGCAGAAGATCATAGATATCACCAAGGCTAAGAATCCTATAAAAATGGTAACTGGAGCCTATGACGTAGAGAGGTTCTATGAGATGGCTAGGGGCATGGAGGATATGAGAGAGGGTGGACAAAGGTGCCACAAGTGTTATGAGATGAGGTTGAAAGAGGCCGCTATATTTGCCAAGAAAGAAGGCTATGACTACTTTACAACAACCCTATCTATCAGTCCTCACAAAAACTCACAAGTACTAAACCATATAGCCAAGGACTTATCAGACCAGATTGGAGTAAAAAACCTGCCTTCAGACTTTAAAAAGAAGGGTGGTTACAAGAGGTCTTGCGAGATTACTAGGGAATATGGATTTTATAGGCAGGACTACTGCGGGTGTGTATTTTCTAAGAGGGAGATGGAAGAGAGAAACCTATCCAAGGAGAAGAGGCTTTTAAGAGAAAAGATGAAAGAACTAGGAGATAGCCTAGATAGGAACTATATGGACCAGGCTGATGACAGGATTATTGAGAAGATACTAGTATCAAAAGAGTATCAGGATTCCAATATGATATTCACATATTTGGGAGTTGGGAATGAAATTAATACAAGCAAGCTAATAAAAAAAATCCTAGATGATAAGAAGAGGGTCTGTCTACCATATTGTGTGGATGATAGTCAAATGCTTGCTTATGAAATTGAGTCCCTTGATGACCTGACTAAAAACAATTACGGTATACCAGAGCCTGACCCAAACATGTACAAGCTAGTAGAAAAATCTGATATAGACTATGTATTGGTTCCATGCTGTACAGTTGATATGGACGGCAACAGGTTGGGATTTGGAAGGGGTTACTATGATAGGTATCTCAAGGACTACAAGGGCTACAAGGCACTTGCCATTAGGAAAAAACAAATAGCAGACAAGGTTCCAGTAGGCCATAGGGATATTAAGATTGAAAATATTATAAGTGAATAAATTAAGAATTTTATAAGTTAATGGATTGGAAGTATTAGACTTGAAATATTGTAAGTGAATGGATTAAAAATGAATAGATTAAAAATTTTAAAGCAAAACATTATAAGTGAATAGATATTGTAATTTTTATAGGGGGAATAAAATGATAGATATCAGAGATTTTAGTGTTAAATACGCAAGGAAGCTAGCAGTAGATAATATTAACTTGGAAATTAGGGACGGAGAGATATTTGGTCTTATAGGCCATAATGGTGCTGGTAAGTCTACTACCCTAAACAGTATGGTAGGAATTATCGACGATTTTGTAGGTACGATCACTATAAATAACCTAGATAGGAAGAAGGATAGTCTTGAACTCAAAAGGATAATAGGCTATGTGTCTGATTCTCCTGATAAATTTCTGAAGTTACAGGCCAAGACCCTATGGAACTTTATTGCTGATATTTATGGTGTCAGCAGTGAGGAGAGAAAGACGAGACTTGACTATATGCTTGAAAAGTTTTCCCTTAGTGACAACCATCATTTGACTATTGAAGAAATGTCACATGGTATGAGGCAGAAGGTATTTATAATAGCGGCTCTCTTATCTAATCCTCAAATATGGATACTTGATGAGCCTATGACTGGACTAGACCCTCAGTCATCATACAACCTAAAACAGATGATGATTGACCATGCTAAAAAAGGGAATACGGTAGTTTTTTCTACTCATGTTTTAGAGGTTGCTGAGCAATTATGCCACAGGATAGGGATACTAAAAGACGGTCAATTGATATTTGTAGGAAGCCTTGAAGAGCTTAGAAAAATGCATCCTGGAGAAAGTTTGGAAAAGATATACCTAGATATAGTGAGGAGTGGTAACTATGAATAGGTTTAAAATGGATCCAAATCTTAAGTGGATGATAAAGATTAACTCTCTAATGGTAAATCCTATTCAATTTGACAGGCTAAATAAGGATGACAAGTGTAAGTTAGACCAGGATAAGTATGTCTTACAAAAAATAATAAGGTCACATATTACAGGCATAATTGTCATGCTGTTGGTATATGGTCTAATTCTAGGCTTTATAGATTTTAAGAGCCTGCCTATTATGTATGATATCATTGTTTTGATATTTATGGCTACGGGCCTACTGCAATCCATAGTATACTTTTACAATGTACTATTTGAGAGCCAAGACTACGATATATATAAGACCTTGCCTGTTAAAGAGTCATATATAGTAATAGCTAAGATCATAAGTGTTGCTCTTGCAAGTTGTTCAGTAGTAGCACCAATACTTGTAGTTTCTATAGCTAGTGCTATCAGAAATGGCAGGGGACTTATGTCTATTTTGGGGGTTTTGGATTTTATACTTATATTTATGGTGACTATGTTCCTAGGTGCTGGCATTAGTACCCTTATAGGCGGTTTTAATATAAGAAAAAAATGGCGCAATTTGTTCATGAACCTTGTAAATATGGTCAATATAATAATTAATGTTGGTTTTGTACTGTCTATGCAATATATGTTCAGGGATTCATTAATGAAAATGATGAGCTCAAGAGCCAGTGTGTACGGGCCTATATCTAGATTGATGATGTCAAATCTATGGCACATTCTTGCGCTGGTTGCTGTGGCCTTACTTTTAATCATTATCTACAAACCCCTTATGAGGAAGCTCCTAAAGAGTATAAAAAATTATAATATTATAGTAGGAGACAAGGGAACTAATAAGGAGAGGACTACAAAGGATACTAAGGGTAAAAAGCATGTAAATAATAGGTCTGCTTCAATATTGCCAGTGCTTGTAAAGTATAATGTATCCAAGTTGAGCGATTCATCGATAATAATGCAAAACTTGTTCTCTGTATTTTTGCCGCTGATACTGGTATCATCATCATTTATCAGTGTATTAAGAGATTTAAACTTTGATCCTAGCGACCTAAGGGCCAACCTGGTATTAGGGCTAATGATATCTGTTGGCATAGGCCTAGTAGCTAGTTGTATACCGTCAAATATATTTTCGATAGTCGTTTCTATAGATAGAGAAGACTACGATTATCTAAAAATACTACCCCTATCAAGAAAGAAGTATTTCTCGTCAAAGTTCTTGGCTGGTATTATCATGCAGTTACCATTGATATGTGTAATATTAGGGCTAATTGAGTGGTATGTAGGTATAAGACTATCTATCATACCTATATGTATCATAAGTCTCATACTGGTTGTCCTACCTATATACGGGTCATGGATGTTATATGATATAGAGTATAGGTCAGACAAGTGGCAGAATATAACAGAACTCAACACAAGGTTAGATTCTGTTAGTAGATTCCTTCTTATCTTTTTGGTATTTATTGTATTCTTTGGACTTGTGATGTTGACCCATACCTTCTATAAGTATATAAGCTATGGGATTTTATTTACTGTATGGTCTATAATACTAGGGCTATTGTATGGATTTTTCTTTATGAAGTACAGGGGACTTAGAAAAAGATTGAATATATAAACTATAATTGAATATATAAACTATACTTGGATATTAATGTTAATAAGCAAATAATTGAGGAATATAGAAAAAAGTTTACCCAAGTGTTATAATTGATATAAGATTATAGGAGTTTAGGAGATGGTATCGTATGAAGTTAAAAAAGAAAGCGGTTGTTAGTGTAGCTATGTGTCTTTCCCTAATTTTGGTTGGACAGCCAGTATATGGGGAGACTAATAATAATCCTGCTAAGCCAACTACTGATATAGTTTCAAGTCAGACATCAGAGGACAAACAGGGTTCAATAGACGACAAGCAAGAAGTAGGTCAAGATGGTAAAGTTGTTACGGACAAGGTAATTAATAAACTGAATGTGAGTAGAATATCTGGAAAAGATAGGTATGAGACATCAGTAAAGGTATCTGATGAACTGCAAAAGATGTCATCGGGCTTATTTTATCATGCTGTTGTAGCTAGTGGGGATTCATTCCCAGATGCTCTGACTGCAGGTACTATGGCAGCGGAATTGGAGATACCATTGTTGCTTACGAAGTCCAATAAGTTGCCAGATTCTGTAAATAAGGCCATGAAAAATTACATAATACAGAACATATATCTTGTAGGTGGTAAAAATTCTATTGTAGACACTATGGAAGCTAGTATAAGAGATACTCTTGCAATCAAAACTAAGAGGTTGGCAGGAGTTGATAGGGTTGACACAGCCTTTGCAGTATACAATGAGATAAACTATTCAAAGAAGATAATAGGCTATGGTAATACGGCAGCAGTTTATAGTGGCAAATCTTATACAGATGCCCTAGCTGCAGCACCATATATGTACCAGATGAATAGAGACCAGAAAAAATATATCAAGCCGTTAGTTCCTTATATAAAAGCTCTTAACTACCTAAACATAGATACTATATTCGGTGGGGTGAGTTCTGTAGCTGATACACCAGCTACAAAGCTAGCATCAAGGAGATTTTCGGGATCTAACAGGTACAAAACAGCTATAGAAATAGCCAAGGCTTATAAGGATGTACTTAATAGGGATATAGATACAGTAATATTGGTTAGTGCAGATTCATTCCCAGATGCCCTATCAGCAACACCATTAGCCTGCAAAAAAAATGCAGCCATCCTACTTACCAACAAGGATAGGTTGAATAAATATACAGCAGCCTACCTGAAGGAAGCGAATAATATTAAAAATGTTATAATAGTAGGTGGTCAAGGGGCTGTATCAGCTGAAGTAGAAAAAAAGCTAGGTGATATTGAAAGATAAATATAGGAGACTAGCTGAGCCATATTTATACGAAACTATTTAATATTAAAATCAAAAAGTTTATTTTAAAATCGGCTTATTATCCTCAAAATAGCAATAAAAAAGACCACTGAGTTAGGGTGGTCTTTTTGTTATAGTAAAAATTAAGTTGGCTTACTGGTTTATAATGACTTGACAGCAGCTATAGCCTTGTCATAGTCTGGATGATTTGTATTTTCTTTTACGTATTCAACATATCTTACAACATCGTCCTTGTCTATTACAACGATACCTCTGTTGTGTAGTCTGAATTCTTCCATAAGGAATCCATAGTTTATACCGAATGATGCATCCTTGTGGTCTGATACTACTATTGCATTTTCGATTCCCTTAGCTCCACAGAATCTTGCCTGAGCGAATGGAAGGTCCATAGATATAGTTATGATAACTGCATCCTTTAGTTCTGAAGCTTCCTTATTGAATCTGATTGTCTGAAGTTCACAAACACCTGTATCAATTGAAGGTACTACGCTTATTAGCTTAATCTTTCCTTCAACATCTTTAAGAGTGAATGGGCTAAGGTCTCCCTTTATAGCTGTAAATTCAGGAGCCTTATCTCCTACCTTTACTTCCTTACCTAAAAGTGTTACTGGGTTTCCAGCAAAAGTTGTTACTGATCTCTTTTCCATTTTATTAATTCCTCCTAATTTATATCGATTTATTTATTCGTCAATTATTTTCTAATATAGATATACCCTAGTTGAAACAAAGTATTCATAAAAATGATGAAATTTGATATAAACTTATGTAAATATAAAACTCCCAAGCTTGTAGGCTCAGGAGTAAGTTTATATTTTTATTTATTTTTTTCAAAATCCTTGTACATAAGTGAAGGCTGTATACCTGTATTGTTTTGATATTTACCGCTCGAATATAGGTCGTACTCACCATGTATATCGTGGTAGTAAATCTGGCAGATTTGAGTGTTAGGGTAGATCCTAATTGGCTGAACACAGAATATCTCAAGCGTCCAGTAGCCTGCAAACCCTATATCTCCAAAACCAGCTGTTACGTGTATAAATAGACCAAGTCTTCCTGTTGATGACCTTCCTTCAAGCATAGGGACAAACTTTTCTGTCTTTGTAAATTCATTTGTCCTTCCTAGATATAGCTTGTTAGGTTCAAGCAATAGACCTTCTTCTGGAATTTCTACCCTCTTTGTTGGATTCGGAATTTTCATATCCAGTTCCTTATGTTCGTATACCAAGAGCTCGTTGCCAAGGGTTAGGTTATACGAATTTGGATTTATCTTAGACTTGTCAAATGGTTCTATTATTATATTGCCAGCAAGGACATTCTTGTGTATTTCTTTGCCCGATAAAATCATGAGATCACCTTCCTTATATATTAAGAGTTTTATCATACATATGTATTTCAACTTATATATGTATTTTAACATAATTTTGATAATTAGTGAGATTATTTTTCTCTTGTTGATATATAATTGTTGTTGTCGTTTGTTTATGATTTGTGGTAATATGAGATTATAATTAAAAAAAAGATAATTTTAAAAAATAGTAAGTATTTTACGAATGATTATATATTATATATGGAGGTAGATATATGAAGTTAAAAAAGACCCTAATCTATAGTATTTTGTTAGCAAGTCTTGTATCATCGTCCTTGATGGTAGGGTGCTCAAATGATGTTAAAACATCAAGCGGTGGGACAAGTAGTTCATCTAAGAATAGTCGATTAGTAAAAGATGGTGTAGATTTTCAAGACCTCAATACAAAAGAGGTAAACGATTCTATAGAAAAATACAGCAAGCAAGTTGGAATTTCAAAGGTTGAAAAGATCAGTATAGACTGGCAGCTTGCGACAGAGAGTTTTACAGAGGACAAGGGTGTGAGCCAGTACCTATTTGCCCAAAAAAAGCTCGATATAGACTCTCCTTATATAATTGCTAGGTTGATGGAGTATATAGCAGGTGCCAAGACTGCAGGTCAAGATGCTCTACTAGGTTTGGACAAATCTGATTCAAAGGGATATATACTTGAACCTAAAGAAAAATTAGATAGTATAAACAAGGACCTAAAAGCTGTAAAAGATGGAAAGTTAAAGGAAAGTAAATTTGAATATGATCGCTTTAGGGGTTATGCTTACTATCCAGATGCCAAAAAGGGAGTTTTTGACGAGTATAGACCTACTATTACCTTGGTGGGTAAGGATGGAAAAAGCTTGGATATAGATTTTAGGTTGGATGCCCTGAAACTATTGATAAACAAGTCTGGAACATCTGACATCAAAAAGGTTAGTGATACTGGTATGAATTATTTCGAGGGATTACTATTGTCAAAGAATCTATCAGACCAGATAGGTAAGGATACATACAAGATACTCAAAGACCACAAGATTGATTTTGATTATTTTATGAGTACAAAGACACTTCAGATGCCTGAAAAATTAAAAGAGCCTACTTACGGAGATAGGTTCAAACTTTATTGGGCAGGGGTAGATACGATCATAAGGTCCAATGGTTTTAAGGATGGTATAGAAAAGTATCTAGGCAAAGAGATAAGCATTGATATATACCATATAAAGCCGATACAGGTACTTGAATACACTAAAGATAAGTCTAAGTCAAGCAGCATAAATTCAGATAATATAGACAAGGATTCTAAAATTAGTGAAGCAGGCAATGACAATTTAAGGCCTAGTGGGGAAGATATATATGACAATGTAGGCAAAGTTATAGTACTAAGGTATAAGGATAAGAATATAGGAGCCTACCTTTGTTCAGAAAAAAACCTATACAACCTAGACCACAAGGGTATAGCCCAGGTGACAGGTGGTACATACGAGCAGTGGTTGGATAAGACTTTTGAGGATGATGCAGATAGGAGAGAGATAGCCAAGTTGGATTCCCATCAATTTATCAAGAAGTATGTAGATATGATGACTGTAAAAGACTTTGACTTAAATGTGTTTGATATACCAGAACTCGATATATATAGTGGTAAGGTAAGTGATAGCCCATCACCTTTAGTATCAGAGTTCAAAAACAACATAATTAGCTCAAGTCTGGTCAGTGCTGAAGATGTTACAGGCCAGGATGACTTTGCACCAGACTTTAAGACTAAACCTAATGATATTGACGTTCGTGTTGTAATAGACTATAAATTCAAGGATGAAACAGTTCTTACAAATGGAGAGAATGAAACTATATTTTCTCTAAGAAAGATAAGTGACACGTTGGGTTACAGGATTGTAAGCCAGGGTATATAGTAATTGTAAAATTGAAAATGTGATACTGGATATTGTGAAATTTCATATATAGATATAAAATAATAAATAGGTAAAAATAGTGAAAACGAGGAGGATTTAAATATGTTAGAAGTAGGTATGAAGCATAGTGTGGAATTGGTGGTTGATAAGTCAAAGACGGCAGCAGCAGCTGGTAGTGGTGGTCTTGAAGTCTTTGGTACTCCATACATGATAGCCCTAATGGAGTGTACTTGTAAGGAGCTAGCTCAGAAAGAGCTTGACGATAGCCAGGGGACTGTAGGTATATCTATATCTACTAACCACAAGGCAGCTACCCCAATGGGCATGAAGGTTACTTGTGAGGCTGAATTAGTAGAGATAGACAGGTCTAGGCTAGTGTTCAATGTTGTTTGCTCAGATGAACTAGATGTCATAGGAGAGGGACAGCACCAGAGATTTATAATAGATAACGAAAAATTCTTAGCAGGTGTCAATGCCAAGATAGACAAGGCTAAAAATAAATAATAGGAAGATTGATTAGGATACTCCATAGGTAGCTTGCTAAATGCCAAACTATTTATGGAGTTTTTTGCAAATGTCATTGAATAATATTCTCTTTTGGAGTTTTTTGTTGCAAATGTCACTGAATAATATTCTCTTTTATAGTATTATAGTATTAAGGAAAGTTGATGCTTATATGGTTGTTATTAAGCAAGGACATATTTTTGTGTTTATACAGCTGTGATTAAGCGAGTGTATATAAAGTACATGGATATAAAAAATATAAGTTAGATAGATAAAATTAGGAGGATAAGATGAATAAGTATTTTTCGGTTAATGATAAAGTATATGATATAGTTGAAAAAAATCCAAAGGCTCTTGAGTTCTTGGTAAATAATGGTTTTGACCAATTTAAGGATCCAAAGGCTCTTGAAATGATGGGCAAGAAGGTAAGCCTATCAATGGCCCTAAAACTAAAGAAGATGAATGTTGACCTGTTTGAAGAGAGGTTGCTAGCATTTTTGGATAGTGACCTGTCTAGTATTGACACTACACTAGTTGATTCTGCGAGGTCTATAAATCTTGTGAAAAAGAGGGCGGACATAAATATAGAGGGAGTACTACCTTGTCCAATAAGGATTCCTTTGCTTGAAGGTTTCCAATCTTGGTTAAAGGAAAACAAGGATAGTTTTGACTATACAATAGGCTATGAACTTCAGTCTGCAAATCTTGGTCTTGATTGGATCAAGGACCAGGTAAAGACTGGAGATGTCGACCAGATACCAGATGTGTTGATGTCAGCGGGGTTTGACCTATTCTTTGATAAGACCTTGATGGGACAGTTTATGGACGATGATGTATTTGAGGCTGCTACAGATGAATTTAACAAGGACTTTGCCAATGAGTATATAGATTTAAGAGACCCTAAGAAGAAATACCTGATTACAGGCGTAGTGCCAGCCGTATTTTTGGTAAACAAGGATCAATTAAATGGTAGGTCTATTCCTAGGACTTGGGCAGATATACTGAGTCCAGAATTTGAAGATTCTGTTGCAGTTCCAATGGGAGACCTTGACCTATTCAATGCCTTGGTAGTTAGTATTTATAAGGATTACGGAATGGAGGGAATATCTAATCTTGCTAGGTCATATATGAAGAACCTACATCCAGCTGAAATGGTAAAGGCCAAGTCTAAATCAAAGGCAAGTCAGCCAGCAGTTAGCATAATACCTTACTTCTTTACACAGATGATACAGGGAGACAAGCAAATTGCTGTGTGGCCAGAAGATGGGGCAGTGATCAGTCCTATATTTATGATGTCAAAGAAGAAGAGCAAGGAGAGAGTCCAGCCGGTTGTAGACTTTTTTATGTCTCCAGAGGTCGGCAGGGTATTCTCAGCAAATGGTAAGTTCCCTTCTACAAATAAGGATGTAGATAACGGTTTAGGAAAAGACCAGAAATTCAAGTGGGTAGGTTGGGATTTTATCCATTCTACAGATATAGGTAGCCTATTGGTTGACCTTGAAAAGAAGTTTAATGACGAGATATTAAAGTAGATATTAAAAAGTAGATATTAAAGTAGATAGTAAAGTAGATATTAAAAAAGGAGTTAGTTATGAATCTAGTAGTATTTTCTGGTCCTCCATCTTCAGGAAAGACCAGTGTAATTATAAAGACAATAGAAGCCCTACAATCACGTAATATTAAGGTTGGTGTGGTCAAGTTTGACTGCCTGTATACAGATGATGATATCCTGTATGAGAAGATTGGGATACCTGTAAGAAAGGGTCTATCAGGAGCTCTTTGCCCTGACCACTTCTTCGTATCTAATATAGAAGAAGTGGTAAAATGGGGAGTCGATAATGACCTAGACCTATTGATAACAGAATCAGCAGGCTTATGTAACAGGTGTTCACCATATATAAAAGAAATCAAGGGTGTATGCGTTATAGACAACCTTTCCGGAATCAATACTCCTAAAAAGATTGGTCCTATGCTAAAGGCAGCGGATATAGTCATAATAACAAAGGGAGATATAGTGTCACAGGCTGAAAGGGAAGTATTCGCATCAAAGGTGAACTCAGTAAACCCAACATCCATTACTATGCACGTAAATGGTCTTACAGGTCAGGGTACTTATGAATTATCTACCCTATTGATGGATGAAGATAAGAATATTGACACAGTAAAGGGTATGAAGCTTAGGTTTCCGATGCCTTCAGCCCTATGCTCATATTGCCTAGGAGAGACTAGGATCGGTGAGGAATTCCAGATGGGTAATGTTAGAAAAATGGATTTAGAAGACAAGTAGGAGGAATAAAGATGAACGAATTAGAAAATAAAAAAATTAGCAGTTTGCTAGAAGAATATCCTTTTGTTGAATCCTACTTTGAGGAAAACAAGCTAGATGTTGCTGGATTTGAGGATATGACATTTAACCAATATCTTGAACACTTTAGTTTTGAGGAGGTAGAGGATCTTGCCCTTGACCTTAACAAGCTGGCTATAGACCTAGTTGAATATATCAAGCAGATGAAGGAATTCTTGGGCATAGAAGACTCAAATGGTGTAGACGTATTGACTATTTTGCCGGGTCAGAATAAGTCAGGTGAGAGGGAGGGCTTTGACAGGTTAGACATTAAAAAGTCTGAGATGATAGCAATTGTTGGACCTACAGGATCTGGTAAGTCTAGGCTATTGGCGGATATAGAATGGACAGCCCAGGATGATACGCCTACAAAGAGGACGATTCTGATTAACGGTGAATATCCAGATAAAAAGTGGAGATTTTCTTCTAATAATAGGTTGGTTGCCCAGTTGTCACAGAATATGAACTTTGTAATGGACCTATCTGTTAAGGAATTCTTGGAACTTCATGCAAGGTCTAGGATGGTAGACGATATAGAATCCGTGGTTGACAAGATACTTATAGAGGCAAACAAGCTAGCGGGAGAACAGTTTAGGGTGGATACGCAGATTACAGCCCTTTCAGGTGGTCAGTCTAGGGCACTTATGATAGCGGATACAGCTATACTATCTTCATCTCCAATAGTGTTAATAGATGAGATTGAAAATGCAGGTATAGACAGGAAAAAGGCCCTAGACCTATTGGTATCTTCAGACAAGATAGTCCTAATGGCGACTCATGATCCGACACTTGCCCTACTAGCAGATAGGCGTATTATAATCAGCAATGGTGGAATAGCAGATATAATAGAGACTAGTCAAACTGAAAAGGGCAAGCTAAAAGAGCTAGAAGAGATGGATCAAAAAATCCAAGAAATGAGAAGAGCCCTTCGTTTCGGTGAAAGATTACAATAATTCGTATATACAAGTATACCAGGCTATATTTTTTGGTAGATATATTTTAAACCTTCTTAATTTATAATTCAACAAGAAAGATAGCTTAGCACTGAGTAGAGATGTGGTAAAAATACTTAGGCAAAAGGCTATCTTTTTTGATGAAACATATTGATAGAATACGTATTTAAACGTATAATAATAATTGTAAGGAGGTGCTAAGGATGTTTGTTACCTATCCGGCTATTTTTTACAAGGCTATAGATTACGAAGGGTATGTGATTGTTTTTCCGGACTTTGAGAACGGAGCAACTCAAGGAGATAATGAAAATGACGCAATGTATATGGCACAAGATTGGCTTGGTTGTGTGCTGTATGATGATTTTTTGAAAAAAAGAAATTCCCAAAGGCTACCCCAATCGAGGACGTGGTTATAGAAGATGATGAATATAGCATCAAAGAAAAAAGTTTTAAGACATTAGTTGGCATAGATATAGCTGATTATGTTAAAAAAGTTGATACTAAAACAGTGAAAAAGACTCTAACTATACCTAGTTACCTAAATGAGATGGGTAAGGCTAGAGGTGTTAATTTCTCACAAGTGTTACAGGATGCACTAAGACAAGAATTTGATATAGATTAGTTTGAAGGACTCCTAACCAGGGTCCTTTTTTGATGCATAAATTTAAGGAGTATAAAGCAGTTCATATAATCTCCGAAGAGGCATTTGGTTTGGTACCCAGGCGTATCTTCAATTTTTTATATAAAAGTTGAGTAGCATTGAGTAAATCAGGAGTTAATAAAATGGAAGTGATTAATATAAAAATTGATAGCATAATTCCATACGAGAAAAATCCACGAAGAAACGATGAAGCCGTGAAATTTGTTAAAAATTCAATAAAAGAATTCGGATTTAAGCAGCCGATTATTATTGATAAGGATAATGTAATTGTATGTGGCATACACGTCATAGGGCGGCCGTAGAGCTTAAATTAAGTGAAGTGCCATGTATTTATGCGGATGACTTAAACGACGAGCAAATAATGGGCGGTCGCGGTGCAAGCCTAGGGGTTAGCGTAAAAGGCAAAAAGTACGGCTCCGAATACAGAACCATACTAAAGAATGGATACAACCATAACGAAAATGATGGCAAAAAAGGGGCCTCTAAGTTAAGTTTAAAAGAAGTAAAGATGGTAGAAAAGGTTAATAAAATCTGGTATAATTATATTAACAAAAACAGGTAGTAGTATAGGATGGAGTACATGGTGATGGCCAAGGCTCCGGTTCGAATCCGGGCGCCTGGTGAGATAAGTGATAGTATAATGTGAGTACATGGTTGCAGGCCAAGGCGCTGGTTAAAATCCAGACACTTATTTCATTTTGATTAAAAGACACTTAGGGATAGGTGTCTTTTTTTGCGCGAATGAAAGAGGTGATAATATGGGTGGCAGAGGTGCAAGTTTAGGAAGCTTCAACTCAGAAAAAAGTAATCATTTTTTCGCTGTGCATGAAGATGGTAGTAGGGCAAAAATAACTGAGTATAAATTCTTTGAAAACAAAGGGCTATTTTATGCTAGGGAAGAGGGATCTGGTGAATGGATATCGCCAATGACGAGAGAACAAGCCCTAAGAGATGCTAAAAATGCGGTTAAGGCAACATTAGTTGACTCTAAAAAACTTGATAAATATAAAAAACATGTCGCAAAAATTGAAAAGAAGAACGCTGAAAAGTGGAGAAAGGAAGATATTAAAGACCGCCTAAAGAGAATGAAAAATGGTGAAAAATTTTATGCAAACTAGGCTCGTGTCAGTAGAGCGGATAGAGGATATAACACTTATAAGGGTGGTAAACGTGACGTAAGAAGTGAGTATATAAAATATTCTGTATCTCAAAAGCTAGCAGAAACGAAGGGAGATCTTGAAAGACTTGATGGCTGATATCATGGTAATACCGCTCGAAAAGGGTAAGATTAAGCAGGCTAACCAGATAAAGAATCTTGCACAGTTGCAAGGGTTAAATGTCGACACAGAAACCCACCTTGATAGAAGAAGAGTATCGTAGTAGAATAGATAATAAGAAGTGGTTAGATGCAGAATTTTCTAGGATAAGAAGCTGAAAATACATATTAAGAAGCATGGGCACGAATATGGTAGTATTAGCCCTGAAGAATATGTACAAAAAGCCCGAGAACTATTAGCCGAACCATTAAGTGATGATGTGTTAGGCTTTGTTACTAAATCAGGATTTGTATTTAAGGGTAGAATAAGCACTAACGATTTTGCTTTAGGTAGGCAGGATATGAAAATATCAACATTTTTTAAGTATGAGAATGGAGTGAACGATTATATGAGAGAGCAGGTGGAGAGGTTTGGTAAACTATAACAATAATATTACCAGAAAAGAAGAATGCGATTATCCAATGAAATGCCCTGTTTGTGGCAATTGGGTTGATTTCTTTGATATTTGTGATAATTGCGGATATCAAAATCAAGGTATTGATATAGATAATGGTGTAAAAGGACCCAATAAAATGACACTCACGAAGGCGAGAGAAGCATATGCAAGGGGTGAACAGGTGGAGTAATGGATAATTTTAAATACATATATAGGATTTTGAAGATACTTGAAAAGTCTATGGATTTAGAAGAGTTCGACATGGAGTTAATAGGGTATAAGGAACTTGATATATCTAAACTTAGGTGGTCAAGGATAGTGTCAATGTTAAAAGAACAAGAATACATACAGGGTATTGACGTATGGTATTCACTAGACCAAGACTACCCAAGGGTGAAATTGGTTAGACCTGAAATAACATTAAATGGCTTAGAGTATCTTAATGAAAACAGCATGATGAAAAAAGTATATAATGCTGCCAAAGGAATAAAAGAATTGATATAGGCATCTTAACAGTAGTTAGGGTGCTTTTTTAGTACAAAGAAAGAGATGGGGGGAAAGGAAAAAGAAGATGGTCCATATCAGCTACTAAGTGAAGCAGTTGCAGAGGGGTTACTTCACGTCAACTGTCAACATAATCTGAATACTTTTTATCCTGGTATTAGTACTAAACCACCAACGTTAGACCCTAGCAAGGTTGACGAGGCTTATAAGGAAACTCAGCGGCAAAGAAGATTAGAGAGGGCAATCAGGAGACAGAAAAGAGTTGTTGCAGGAACAACGGACTTGACTAACTTCAACAACGATAAAAGAAAACTTGAAGAACTAGAGAGCAGGTTGCCAAAAGGTGATATAGGTAAGACTAAAGTCAGGGATGTTGATGTTAAAAAGACCAAAGATGACTTGATACAAAAGGCTATAGATGGTAAAATTGAAGAAACAAGGAAATATATAAAATCTAATGAGTGTATTAAAAAGATCCATGAGGGTAAGCGAGGCAAACACATAGTAGGTCATAATAATTATGACGGTAAGAGTTATTTAGCCGAAGGGGTTGACCCACAGGAGCTTGTCGACGCCTATCACGGTACAGGAGATTATAAAATAAAAAATATAAATAAAAACTGGGGTAAAAAAGAATTTATTATGTCTAATAAAGTAGTTGGTTATGATGTTGACCCAGTTACTGGGGGAATGACACCGACAAGATATTTTTCAATACACTATTCAGGGGTACACACGTAGTGCCTAGAAAGGAGCAAAACAATGGTAAGTCTAGAGGAAATGAGAAGAGCTGAAGGCCATCAAATTAGAGTCGTTTACACAAATGGTGAATCAAGCGAAGATTATTGTTCGTATTATATGCATCCAGCCAATGATGAAGAGGAAGCAGCTATATTTATAGGTAAGCATTACATTGCGGAACAGTCTGACATTGAAAGTATTACAGTACTAGACTAGTAGGTGTAACAATGGATAATTTTAAATACATATATAGGATTTTGAAGTTACTTGAAAAGTCTATGGATTTAGAAGAGTTCGACCCGGAGTTAATAGGGTATAAGGAATTTGATATATCTAAACCTAGGTGGTCAAGGATAATGTCAATGTTGAAAGAACAAGAATACATACAGGGTATTGACGTATGGTATTCACTAGACCAAGATTACCCAAGGGTGAAATTGGCTAGACCTGAAATAACATTAAAGGGCTTAGAGTATCTTAATGAAAACAGCATGACGAAAAAAGTACATAATGCTGCCAAAGGAATAAAAGAATTGATATAGGCATCTTAACAGTAGTTAGGGTGCTTTTTTAGTACAAAGAAAGAGATGGGGGGAAGGAAAAAGAAGATGGTCCATATCAGTTACTAAGTCAAGCAGTTGCAGAGGGGTTACTTCACGTCAACTGCCAAAATAATCTAAATACTTTTTATCCTGGTATTAGTACTAAACCACCAACGTTAGACCCTAGTAAGGTTGATGAGGCTTATAAGGAAACTCAGCGGCAAAGAAGATTAGAGAGGGCAATCAGGAGACAGAAAAGAGTTGTTGCAGGAGTAATAGAATTAAGGAGAACACTTAATTACTATTTTAGTGAAATATGTACTTCTTAATTCTTTTTTTATTGAAAAATTAAGAGAAAGGGGGTAAAAATGAGGAATTTTGAAAAGATAACAGCACTCTATGAGAGATTAAGTCGTGATGATGAACTGCAAGGAGAAAGTAACTCTATCATCAATCAGAAAAAAATATTGGAAGAATACGCAAGCAAAAATAACCTGTCAAACATTATTCACTTTACAGATGACGGAATCAGCGGAACACAGTTTGACAGACCGGGATTTATGGCAATGATGAACGGAGTCAATCAAGGAAATATTGGTTGTATCATTGTAAAAGATATGAGCAGACTTGGCAGAGATTATCTCAAAGTCGGTCAATGTATGGAGATACTAAGACAAAAGGGCGTAAGACTAATCGCTATCAATGATAATGTAGATAGTTTTTACAGAGAAGATGATTTTACTCCATTTAGAAATATCATGAATGAATGGTATGCAAGAGATATATCAAGAAAAATACAATCGACTTTCAGGTCAAAAGGCGAAAGTGGGAAACATACTGCAAGCACACCGCCTTATGGCTATATCAAAGATGAAAAAGATAAAAACAAATGGATAGTAGATGAAAAAGCAGCAGAGATAGTAAGGCGAATATTTAACCTGACCATGCAAGGCAATGGTCCGTATCGAATAGCAAAGATATTGGAGAGTGAAAAAGTAGATATACCCGCCTATCATCAACAGAAATTAGGCTATGGACTATATCAAAGCAAAAACTTTGAACATCCCTATCGTTGGTGCAGCTCAACAATAGCAAGCATTTTAAAGAAACAGGAATACTTGGGGCATACAGTCAATTTCAAAACAAGAAAGCACTTCAAGGACAAGAAAAGCAAATATGTATCCGAGGATAACTGGCTTATTTTTGAAAATACACACGAGCCAATCATAGACCAAGAAACCTTTGATAATGTGCAAAGGATAAGAGGAAATGTAAAAAGGTATCCTGACGGTTGGGGAGAATATCACCCACTCACAGGACTAATGTATTGTGCAGATTGTGGGAGCAAGATGTATGTTCATAGAACAAGTAACTATAAGAATATTCCCTATTACACTTGCAGTGCCTATACCAAAACCCCTTGCGGCACACTTTGCCCATCAGCACACAGAATAAAAGCAGAAGCGGTCTTAAATCTTATTAGGGAAACACTAAAAGATATTAAAAAATACCTTGATGAAGATAATGAAGCCTTTATCCGTTCCATTCAAAATGAAATGGAAGAAAAAGAAAAAATAGAGATAGAAAAGAAAAAGATAAGATTAACGGAAAGCCAAAACAGACTTCAGGAACTTGAACGACTTATGTGCAGAATTTACGAAGATATGATCCTGAATAAAATACCAAATAGCAGATATGAAATACTAAACAATCAATATGAAACAGAACAGGTCGCTTTAAGTAAAGAAATTAAGGACTTGGAGCAGCAGGTTTCAAGATATGAAAAAGAAACAGACAGAGCAAGAAAATTTATATCCATTATCAGTCGTTATGAAAACTTTGATGAACTTACAACTACAATGATAAATGAGTTTGTAGAAAAGATTATCGTACATGAAAGAGATAGAAAAGGAAGTCAGACATCAAAGCAAAAGATAGAAATTTACTTTAATTTCATAGGAAATTATGAACTGCCACAGGCGGAGTTAAGCGAGGAAGAAAAACAAAAACTTGAGGAAGAAGAAAGAAAAATCAAGGAAATAAAAGATAAACTACATCAAAATTACCTGAAACGAAAAGCAAATGGGAAACAACAAGAATATGAGGAAAGGTATAAGGAAAGGAGAGAACAGAAGAAGCAAGAGAAATTAAAGGTTTTGAAAAGAGTGGGGATACCATTATGTGAAATGTAGAGTTTTTTAACTGAATAATATATCCAAAGTCAATGAATATAAAACAAAATATTCATTGACTTTTAAATTTGTGGGTGTTATAATATCTATGAATAAAAAATAAAAAATTCACAGGTTGGTTTGAGAAGTTTGGAGGTTAAAAATGGCAAAGGCATTTACAGAAGAAGAAAAGATAAAAATCAAAGAAGATATTATGGAAACTGCTCTTGATTTATTTCATGATAAAGGTACGAAATCACTTAGTATTTCGGAATTGACAAAAAGAGTAGGGATAGCACAAGGAAGTTTCTATAATTTTTGGAAAGACAAAGAATCTCTTATCATCGATTTAATGGCATATAGGTCAATACAAAAATTGGAAAACATTGAAAGAGAATTTTCAAATTCACTCACGAATCCTAAAAAATTCCTTTCAGATGTAATTTATAAGTATTCGATAGATATGACTGAGAAAATTAAAACTCAGCCAATTTATCAAGAGGCATTTAGAATATTTGCAAGTCAAGATTCAAAGAAAGTGAATAGAGTAGAAAATATATATGGTGATTTTTTGGATAGGTTAATAGATTATTGGTACAAAAATAATGTAGTAAAAAGCATAGATAAGCAAGGATTATCAAATGCCTTTGTTGGCAGCTTCGTTCTATGTTCAAATTATTTCCATTTTAATAAAGATACCTTTGAAGAAGTGCTTAATATTTATATACAAAGCATTGTTTTTAAATATATAGAAATTTAATTGTATAAAGGAAGGTGATAGCAATGATTCTGGATTTTAATGAGATAAAAAAGGAAGATGTATTAGTTGCTGGAGGCAAGGGTGCTAATCTTGGAGAAATGACTTCTGCTAAAATAAATGTTCCAAGTGGATTTGTTATAACAGCAGATGCATATAGAGATTTTTTAAAAGTAAATGGGATTGATATTCTCATTGAAAATGGAATAAAAAAATCAGTAGATGATGAAAGAAAACTTCTAAATGAATCTGAGCATTTTAGAGGAAAGATAAAGTCTGGAAAATTTCCCGAAAGGTTAGAGAATGCAATAAGAGAAAAATATTTTAATCTTGGAAATAATACAAGAGTTGCAGTGCGTTCTTCAGCAACGGCGGAAGATTTGCCAGATGCCAGTTTTGCAGGGCAACAAGAAACTTATTTAAATGTTCAAGGTATTGAAAGTGTATTGAATGCAGTGCGTAATTGTTATGCTTCGCTTTGGGGGAATAGAGCTGTAAGTTATAGATTTCATCAAGGTTATGATCAAACTTCAGTTTCTATTGCAGTTGTTATTCAAGAAATGATAGAGAGTGAAAAATCAGGAGTTTTATTTACCGTAAATCCAGTAAACAAAAAAGAAAATGAAATGCAAATAAATGCAAGCTTTGGATTAGGAGAAAGCGTTGTAAGCGGAAGAGTTACAGCTGATAGCTACATTATTGACAAATCAGGGAAAATAGCCCAAGTAAATATTGGAAGCAAGGAAACTCAGATTATATATGGGGATAAGGAAACTGTTGAAGTAGCAGTAAGCTCTGATAAAAGAAAAACTCGTGCATTAAATGATAGAGAAATACTTGAACTTATGAAGTGTGGTTTAGAGATTGAAAAACACTATCGCATGCCTATGGATATTGAATGGGCAATCAAAAATGATATTGTATATATTTTACAGGCGAGAGCGATTACCACATTAAAAAATTCTGAAAATGATATAACTTGCAATGATTTAATAGAGAAGTATACAAAGGGTAAAAAAATCAAAAAGGATACACGAGAAGTAATGTCATTCTTTTTAGAAAAAATGCCTTCTGCACATAGAGTTCTTGATTTCGATTATTTGATGGCAATCAATGATCAGAAAGTAAACATTTTATCAGAAGGTGGGATTATTTTACCAAGAAATCCAATTATAGATGATGATGGTATACAAACTTTTTCTGATGAAGGAAAGCGAATTGGAAAGAATATTTTCAAATCTTTTAATATCTTAAAGAACATGAAAGATTTTGAGTTCTGTTATAAGAAGTGCAAAGATTTTATGAATATATATGAAACTGAAATAGAAGAAATCAAGCACTTAAATTTTGAAAATATGACATTAACGGAGTGTGGAAATTTTTTAGAAGAAAGTTATGCTCTTTTGCAAAAGCTTGCTTATGATAGATTTAAGTATGCCTTATTTCCATCAGTATTAAATAGTAAGAAATTTACCAAAATAATAAAAAAAGTAAATAGCAATTATTCATCGTTTGATTTTTATTGGGACTTAGATAATAAAACATCGGTGATTACAAATGATGTCTATACAATGGCTTGTGGGATAAGAAAAAATGAAGCTTTAAAAAGAGCGATAATTTCCGGAGATAATTTTAAGGAATTATATAACAATTATAATGATTTTAAGAACATAACAGATGAGTTTATGAAAGATAATGGCTTTAAATCTGATTATAACTGTTATTGTTTATCTGCAAAAACATTTCTCGAAGATCCTGATAGGCTGACAAATATATTACGACCTATATTAAATGAAAATAGTAATGAAAGTAAAGATATAAAAGATTTTTCTAAGCTTATGGAGAGTATAGAGGGAATCTATGGTAAAAAGTATCAGGATATAGAAAAACAGATAAAATATTTTAGATATTTTCATGTGGTTCGTGAAGAAAGTCAATATTTGTGGGAAACACTATTTTATTATGTCAGAAAGTGTGTTAAAAGAATTAACTTTATACTCTTGGGTGATGAAAACATAGAAACTGGAGTGGCTAATCTTTTTCATAAAGAACTGCTTAAAGCAATTAACAGAGGTACTCTAAATGAGTCAGATAAGGAGAAAATAAAAAGGAGAAACGAAAAATTTCCTTTAGCAGTAAAAGTTTGGGAAGCTTCAAAGTTATTGATTTTTAAAACAGATGGTGATGTCTTAAAAGGAGTAAGCGGAAGCACTGGCATTGCAGTTGGAAAGGTGTGTCTAATAAATAGTCCCAAAGAATTTTATAAAATGAAAAAAGGAGATATATTAGTTTGTCATCTTACAGATCCTGAGTGGACTCCATTATTTAAGCTGGCAAGTGCTGTTGTGGCAGATACAGGTTCTGCTTTAAGCCATGCTGCAATTGTTGCAAGAGAATATAATATACCGGCAGTTCTTGGAGTTGGTTTTGCAACTACCAAATTCAAAGATGGAGATACCATACAAGTAGATGGTAATACCGGCGAGGTCATAGGTTGCTGATATGAAATCAAAAAATCAAATAGATCAAAAAGAATTGAGAAGGCAAAAGATTTTAAGTGAACCACTTTTACCTTTGATAGTAAAAATGTCTGTTCCAACAATTGTTGGTATGCTAATTATGGTTATTTATAATTTGACAGACACATTTTTTGTCGGACTTTTAAATGATAAATCGATGACAGCTGCTATTGGTGTTGTTTTTAGCTTCGTGGGTATTATTCAGGCTATTGGTTTTTGGTTTGGATATGGCAGTGGGAATATTATGTCTAAAAAACTTGGAGAACAAGATGAGGACGAGGCAATAATTATTTCTTCAATCGGAATAGTATTTTCTATTATAAGTGGATTTTTAATAGCTATAATGTCATGGATTTTTATATCTGACTTGACAAAGTTCATTGGTGGGAATGCTTCTGTTAACTTATTTAAATTTACTACTCAGTATTTAAAGGTGATTATAATAAGCGTTCCATTTAGTCTGTATTCAATTACTATTTATAATCAATTACGACTTTGTGGAAATGTAAAAGATGGAATGATAGGTTTGCTTTTAGGAATGTTTAGCAATATGATTCTTGATCCTGTATTTATGTTTATATTCAAGTTTGGGTTTGTTGGAGCTGGATATGCAACTTTGACAGGTCAAATAATTGCGTGTATTGCACTTACTATGTTGGCAAAAGGAAATGGTAATATTCCTGTTTCTTTGAAAAATGTCAAATGTAGTAAAGAACGCATATACCATATTCTTGTAGGAGGAATGCCTAACTTTTCAAGGCAAGCAATTACAAGTGTTTCTCTCATTTTATTGAATAGAGTTGCAGCAAACTTTGGGGACAGTATTATTGCAGCTTTAACCGTTAGTTCAAGAATAGTTGCCATAGCTTATATGATTATGATTGGATGGGGGCAAGGGTTTCAACCTATTTGTGCAATGAATTATGGTGCAAAAAAATATGACAGAGTTAGATCAGCATTTAATTTGACAGTTGTTGTTGGAACTATATTTTTGATTATATCAGCAGTGGTGCTATATATTTTTTCGGAACATTTTGTTATTGCAATGTCAAAAGATAGTGAAGTTATTTCTATAGCAGTGCAAATACTTAGAATGCAATGTATAACAATTCCGTTGTTAGCCTATTATGCGATAAGTAGTATGTTAATGCAAAATATAGGGAAATACTTTTGGTCGTTGATAATTTCGATTTCAAGGCAAGGTATTTTCTACATCCCTCTTTTATATTTACTTACTAATTTATATGAGAAGTTTGGGATATATTTATTGCAACCTGTTTCTGATGTGTTGTCATTTGCTTTGGCTGTTTTTATAGTTTGTAAAATGAAATTTACTTGTTATAAGCTTCAAAAAGATAATATTTAAGGTTTACAGAATATTTATTTAGGAGGGGAAAAATATGTAACTAAGCAATGGAGGGATAAATAATGGGAACATTAAATTCGGTTATTCATATAAGATACATTTATCCTTTTTTATG